>NZ_DASVSF010000059.1 GCF_036388275.1 Longimicrobium sp. | reverse complement strand
TTCTACCGGCGTCTTCTGGGTAGACTGAACGAGAGAACCTGGAAGATCTCCGGCTGACGCCGGACTCCCAAGGGATATGACAAAGTGTCAACAATCCTGTCGGTCTAAACTGTCAACGATCCTCCCGGTTGCTCACCGAGGAATGCCAGGCAGCCAGTCGAACCCCGATCGAAGTTCCCCTCTCTCCCGCGCTGTTTGCGGGGGAGAGGCCAGGAGAGGGGGCTGCTGCGGCATGCCAGGCACCCGGTCGAACCCCGACCGAAGTTCTCCCCTCTCCCGGCGCAGTTTGCCGGGGGAGGGGCCCACCCGCGGCAGCGCCGACAGCCAGTCGAACCAAGTCGAAGTTCTCCGTACGCTCCCAACGATCACATGACCGACGCCCAGACCGCCCGGACGGAAATCACCGAGGCCGAAATCGCGGACCAGCTCCGTGGACTCGGCGTAGCGCCGGGCTGCGTGCTCGTCGTGCACTCGTCCTTCCGCGCCGTGCGGCCGGTGGAGGGCGGGCCGGCGGGGCTGATCGGCGCGCTGCGGGCCGTGCTCGGGCCACAGGGAACGCTGGTGATGCCCTCGTGGACGGGGAACGACGAAGAGCCGTTCGACCCATGGACCACGCCTGCGTCATCCGACCTGGGCATCGTGGCCGACACCTTCTGGCGGATGCCCGGCGTGGTGAGGAGCGAGCACCCGTTCGCGTTCGCGGCGATCGGGCCGGAGGCGGAGGCCGTCACCCGCGGGCCCCTGCCCCTCCCGCCACACGTGCACGACAGCCCCATCGGCCGGGTGTACGACCGCGGCGGCCAGGTGCTGCTCCTCGGGGTAGGGCACGACGCGAATACGACGCTGCACTTGGCGGAGCTGCTGGCCGGCGTGCCCTACGGCGTGCCGAAGCACATCACGGTCTGGAGCGAGGGCCGGGCGGTCCGGGTTCCCTATCGCGAGAACGACCACTGCTGCCTGCGGTTCGGCCCGGCGGACGGCTGGCTGCGCGAGCGCGGGCTCCAGGCCGAGGGGCGCGTCGGCCATGCGGATGCGCGGCTCATCCGCTCGCGCGACGTCGTCCGCGTGGCGCTGGAATTCCTGGAGCGCGATCCCTTCATCTTCCTCCACTCGCCCAGCGAAGGATGCGCGGATTGTGACGAGGCGCGGAGCAGCGTGGGCGGATGATCGAATCGGTCTCTTCCGTGCAAAATGTCCGTACAGGGTTTCGTGGATGGCTTCCCGGGCGTATCCTCCACGTGTTTTCCGCTGACTCGTTCTTCCCGTGATCACGCCGCCGGCATGATGGACCCCTCGGCCCCGCCCGAATCGCTGCTCGCCCGCATCCACGCGCTCGAGGAGGATGCGCGCCGGTTGCAGGAAGAGAACGAACGGCTGCACGCGCACCTGGCTGGCGAGCGCGGCCGGGCCGAAGAAGCGCTCCGCGCCAGCGAAGAGCAGCTGCGGATGGCCGCCGCCGCGGCCGAGCTGGGCACGTGGCGGCACGACCTGGCTACCGACCTCTTTTCCTTTGACGAGCGCGCCCAGCAGCACTACGCCCTCCCCGCCACTTCGCCACTGGAGGCGCTGATCGACCGCGTGCACCCCGACGACCGCCCTCGGCTGGGCGGCGAGATCGGCGCGGCGCTGGACCCCGCCGTCCGCGCCCGGGTGAGCACGGAGTACCGCGTGGTCCATCCGGACGGCGCGGTGCGGTGGCTGCGCATCCAGGGACGGGTGGAGTTCGACGGCGACGGGCCCCACGCGCGGGCCACGCAGGGCTTCGGCACGGTGCAGGACGTCACCGGGCGCAAGGTGGCCGAGGTGGCGTTGCGCGAGAGCGAGGCGCGGTACCGCCGCCTGTTCGATTCCATCGACGAGGGATTCTGCGTCGTCACCGTGATCTTCGACGACGCGGGGAACCCGGTGGACTACGAGTTCCTGGAAGCCAACCCGGCGTTCAACAAGCAGACCGGCCTGACGGACGCGGTGGGGCGGTCCGCGCGCGAGCTGCTGCCGGAGCTGGAGGAGGAGTGGTTCCGCATCTATGGCGAGGTGGCCAGAACGGGCCGGCCCATCCGCTTTCAGAACGGGTCCAAGGCCATGCACCGCTGGTTCGACGTCTTCGCCTTTCGCGTGGACGAGCCGGAGCAGCGGCGTGTGGCCATCCTCTTTACGGACGTCACCGAGCACATCCGCGCCGACCGCGAGCGCGAGCGCCTGCTGGGCGAAACGGAGGCCGCGCGCGCCGAGGCCGACGCCGCCAACCGCGCCAAGTCCGATTTCCTGGCGTCCATGAGCCACGAGCTGCGGACGCCGCTGAACGCCATCGGCGGATACGTGGACCTGCTGGACCTGGGGATCTACGGCTCGCTCAGCGATGCCCAACGCACGTCGCTGGCCCGCATCGGCGCCAACCAGCGCCACCTGCTGACGCTCATCAACGACATCCTGTCGTTCGCCCAGCTGGAGGCGGGACGCATCGAGTTCGACGTGCGCCCGCTGTCGGCGATGGAACTGGTGGCCAGCGTGGAATCGCTCGTGGCGCCCCAGGCGGCGGCGAAGGGCGTGTCGTATGCCACCGAGCCGTGCGACCCCGCGCTGTGCCTGCGCGGCGATGCGGAGCGGATGCGGCAGATCCTGCTGAACCTGGTGGGCAACGCCATCAAGTTCACGCCCGCCGGCGGCCGGGTGGTGCTGTCGTGCGACGCGGAGGAGCGGTGGGTGCACCTGCGCGTGCGCGACACCGGCGTGGGCATCGCGCCCGAGGAGCAGGAGCGCATCTTCGACCCGTTCCAGCAGGTGGGCCGGCGGCTGAGCAGCCCCACCGAGGGCGTGGGCCTGGGCCTGGCCATCAGCCGCGATCTGGCCCGGGCGATGGAGGGCGAGCTGTCCGTGGAGAGCATGCCCGAAGCGGGGAGCACCTTCACCGTCCGACTGCCGCGGGGCTGATGGACGGAGTGTGCGAACGCGAGCAGTTTCATCCCGGCCCCGGCGCGAGCATCGCACCGGGGCCTTTCCATGCGCCAGTTCCCCGCGTGCGGCACGGCGCGTGCTTCCTCCCCGCCGCCTGAAGCGACAGGCAACGCACTTTCAGGAGGGCAGCGCATGCGAGCGATGGTGTACCGGGGGCCGTACCGGATTCGTGTGGAAGAAAAGGACATGCCCCCGATCGAGCATCCCAACGACGCGATCGTGCGCGTCACCCGGGCGGCCATCTGCGGCTCGGACCTGCACATCTACCACGGGATGATGCCCGACACCCGCGTGGGCCAGACGTTCGGCCACGAGTTCGTGGGCGTGGTGGAAGAGGTGGGCTCGTCGGTGCAGAACCTGAAGCGGGGCGACCGGGTGATGGTGCCCTTCAACATCTTCTGCGGTTCCTGCTTCTTCTGCTCGCGGAAGCTGTACGCCAACTGCCACAACGTGAACCCCAACGCCACGGCGGTGGGCGGCATCTACGGGTACTCGCACACCACCGGCGGCTACGACGGCGGCCAGGCGGAGTTCGTGCGCGTGCCCTTCGCCGACGTGGGGCCCAGCATTATCCCCGAGTGGATGGACGAGGAAGACGCGGTGCTGCTCACCGACGCCCTGCCCACGGGCTACTTCGGCGCGCAGCTGGGCGAGATCCAGGAAGGCGACGTGGTGATCGTGTTCGGCGCCGGCCCCGTGGGGCTGTTCGCGGCCAAGAGCGCCTGGCTGATGGGCGCGGGCCGGGTGATCGTGATCGACCACCTGGAGTACCGGCTGGAAAAGGCACGCGAGTTCGCCCATGCCGAGACGTACAACTTCGCCGAGTACGACGACATCGTCACGCACATGAAGAAGATCACCGACTTCCTGGGCGCGGACGTGGCCATCGACGCCGTGGGCGCCGAGGCCGACGGGGCCTTCTTCCAGCACGTGACCGCGGCCAAGTTCAAGCTGCAGGGCGGCTCGCCCATCGCGCTGAACTGGGCGATCGACTCGGTGCGGAAGGGCGGGACGGTTTCGGTCGTCGGCGCGTACGGGCCGCTGTTCAGCGCGGTGAAGTTCGGCGACGCCATGAACAAGGGGCTCACCATCCGCGCCAACCAGTGCAGCGTGAAGCGCCACTGGCCGCGGCTGTTCGAGCACGTGAAGAACGGCGTGCTGAAGCCCAGCGACATCATCACGCACCGCATTCCGCTGGAGCACATCGCCGAGGGCTACCACATGTTCAGCGCCAAGCTGGACAACTGCATCAAGCCCATCGTGGTCCCCAACTGAACGGGAGAACGATCATGACGGATATCACCGAACACGAGCGCAACGTCCCGTCGGCGGTCAGCGACCTGCCCCGGCCGTACTGGGCGTCGACCACGCGGGCGACGGCGCCCCTGGAAGAGGTGCGGCGGAGCATCCCCGGCTG
Organism: Longimicrobium sp.; assembly: GCF_036388275.1. Lineage (NCBI taxonomy): Bacteria > Pseudomonadati > Gemmatimonadota > Longimicrobiia > Longimicrobiales > Longimicrobiaceae > Longimicrobium > Longimicrobium sp. The sequence goes on along the minus strand of NZ_DASVSF010000059.1, from coordinate 133,555 downwards.
GGGCGTGGACCTGGACTACGACGAGCGCACGGCCGTGCCCATGGAGGACTTCGATCCCGGGGCCACGGGCGCGCACTGGGATTTTCCCGAGCGGCAGCCGGAAAAGTGGCCACGCGAGATGTCGCCCGAGCACGGGATGCTGACGCCGGTGTTCGGCACGGCGTGCCCGCCGAAGGGAATCTCCGGCGCCATCCGCAAGTACGCGTACACGCTGGGCGAGGGAAAGACCTCGCACTGGATGCTGCTGATGGCGGCGGACCGCATCGACGTGATCGAGAGCTCGGTCGGGTCGGCGGTGCGCGGCCACCCCGACAACCCGCTCTCCGAGTCGGGCGTGATCGCCGAGTTCAAGCGCCACGGCATCCGCTCGCGGACACGGGAGTCGCAGCGGGTGGACCTGAAGCACCAGTGGATGGACCCGCTGATCGTGGCGGCGCCGTGGCTGCTGGGTGGGTACCTGGCGTACAAGGCCGGCAAGGCGCTGGCCGGCGCGAGCCGCGGATCGGGGGACGACCGCCCGCGGTTCACGCGGCCGGGCTGAGGAGGCCCCTTCCCCGGCCCCTCCCCGCACAAACTACGTGCGGAGAGGGGAGAACGGCGGGAGGCCTCGGCTCCGCGGGGGCCCTCACCCGTCCTCGCTCAGGCTCGTCCACCCTCTCCCACAAACAGCGTGGGAGAGGGGGTACAATTCAGAATCGGGGTGCGCACCATTGGTCGGTGCGCACCCCGATTCTGTCATCCTGAGCCCCAGGCGCGCCGAATTCGCCCGTACACCGTTCGTCGCGGGGCGAAGGATCCAGCCGCGGAAGGGTACAAGCTTGGGCGCGGCAGCGGTCACGATCCTGAAGGCCTCGGCTCCGCCCCGGCTTTGGAGTGAGCCCAACCTGCCGCGGGCGAATGAATTCGCTGCAACAACCACACGAAGTCTGCCTTCGCAGACTGGCTGGCCGTGGTGCGAAAGGACCGTGTGGCGCGACCGGACCTGGGGCAGTTCTCCTCCTCTCCCGCTTGCGCCCCGAGGGTCGGGGGAGGGGTCGGTCGGGCGCGAGGTTCGAGCGGGCGCGGGGCGGCGGGCGTGAGGACTGGTCAGCTCACATCGCGGCGAAGTTGCCCGCCGGGTCAGTTCGCCCGGAGCGCGGCCAAGTTGCCCTGTGCCACTGTGGAGCCCGCGGCGGCGGCGCGGCGAAACCAGTCGATCGCCTGGGTGCGGCTCCTGGCGACGCCGAGGCCGTTCTGGTACAAGACACCTAGGTTGTTCATGGCATCGGCGGAGCCCGCGACGGCGGCCTTCCGGTACCAGTTCATCGCTTGGCCGTAGTCGCGCCGCACCAGTTCGCCCTTTTCGCAGGCGCGCCCCATGGCCACCATCCCGCGTGCCGATCCGTTCTCAGCGGCCGTGCGGTACAGCCGCAGCGCCTCGGCCGTGTCGCGCTGCCCGGTCAACACTTCGTCATACATCATCCCTGCATCCACCATCGCTTCCAGCGAGCCGGCGTCAATGGCCCTGCGATACCATACCAGCGCCGAGTCGTGGTTCACCGCCCTCCCCAGTCCCTGCCGGTGCATGTCGGCGATGTTGAGCATCGCAGGGGCATAGCTCTTCGCCGCGGCCGCCTGGTACCAGTGCATGGCCCAGCGATAGCTCCGGTCTACACCCGCGCCCTGCTCGTACGCCACACCCAGCGCGTTCATCCCACGCGGGTTGCGCTTGTCGCGCGCCCGGCGCAGCCAGACAAGGGCGAGGTCGGTGTTCCGGGCCGTACCCTGCCCCTGCAGATACGCCATCCCCAGAAAGGCCATCGCCTCGGGATGGCCGGCCTGCGCGGCCCGCCCGAAAAGCGGAAACGCGGCGGCGTGGTTTCCTACCTCGAACAGGTTGCGCCCGGCAGCCAAGGCCTCGTCGGCGCTTGACGGCTCGGCGGATCCCGGGGAGGTCGCGGCCGGGTTCGCCCGCTCGACTTCCTGTGCGACGGCGCTCGGAGCGGGGTCCGGCGGCCCGCCGACGCGCCGGGACACCGCTCCGGTCACCGCCGGGTCTGCGCGCACCTGCCCGGCCGCCTCGGGAACCAGCCGCTGAATGGGTTGCGGCTCGCGCCAAGCTGCGGCGATGCCCGCCCCTCCCGAGAGCGCCAGCACGGGGGCGGCCAAGGCGGCCCAGAGGAGCGCCCTCGCCCGGCCAGCCGCGGCAACCGGAGGAGGGGAATCGCCCTCGCGGCGGTCCTCGGGGAAAGGCGCGGGCTCTGGGCGCGGGGGGACCGCGATCAGGAACAGTTGCGCCGCGTCCACGTCCTCCCGCACCACCAGCTCCGTGCAGCCCCGGGCCTCGGGGTGCTCCAGCCCCATCGCGGCGTTCGCCCGGTCGAAGGCGGCCTGCACCGAGCTGCCGGAGGCGATGGCGCGGTAGAATGAGGAGCCGAAGGCGATCGCGGCATCGTCGGGGATGGACTCGCGCGTGCCGATGGCGCATCCCACCACATCGGCAATGGCCCGCGCCTGCGGGATCGAGAGGCAGGCGTTCAGCACCACCAGGCGGATGTCGCCTCGAAAGGCCCGGAACAGCTCCGCGAGCCCCTCGGCGTCCACCCTGCGCGGGTGCCGGCCGTCGGCGCTCACCAGGACCAGCCCCTGCTTGCCACCGTGCCCGCTGAAGTGCACCACCTGTGGACACACCTCGGTCAGCGCCTGGACCAGGTCGTCCGTTCGCGCGGCAAGGCGAAAGTCGAAGTCGAGCGAGTCGCGGTACTCGGCCGAGCGCACCTTCTCGCGGATCCGCCGGACGTCGTCGTCCAGCATCAGCCGGGGAGCGTTGCCGTACGAGGGGGCGGAAAGGGGATCGGCGGCGAAGAAGAGGATCTTGATCCTGTCCATGATGGGTTCCTGCGATGAAGGGGTACGGCCGCCCGAGTCTCCTCCCGCCGCGGCGCCCCAACGTGCGCCACCGAGATCGTCGTGCCGCTACCAAAGTCGCCCATCCGAGCCCAATCGGCAACTGCTGGGGTGCATCCCGCACGCCGCTTGCTGAAGGGGCCGCGGCGGCGCGTGGGTCGCCGGAACACGGATGCTCCACCTGGACAGGGAAAGACGGTACGTGGACAAGTGCGACGCGGGCGGCACGGGATGCAGGACAGGGGAGATCGGGTGCGGCGCGGTGGCCGGCGCGCCGAGACGTGCCGGGGCCGTCCGTCGGCCCGCCCTTCCGCCGCACTGAGCCTGGGATGTGGATTGTCTTTGCGCTGGTGGCGGCCATCGGGACGGCCGCGCACAGCTTTTCGCTCAAGCTTACCGCGGCGCGCGGGGGCGTGGTGGTCTCGACGGTGGCGTACCGGCTGGTGGGGGGCGCGCTGCTGTGCGGGGCCGTGGCGGCGACCGGCGGCTGGCCGCCGCTGACCCCGGGCTTCTGGCGCGCCATGGCGATGGTGCTGGTTCCGGAGGTGCTGGGGATGGTGCTGATGACGCTTGCCCTGCGCGGCGGCGAGCTGTCCGTGATCCAGCCGCTGAGCGGCCTGCTGCCGCCGCTGGTGATGCTGGGCGGATTCGCCTTCCTGGGGGAGGTGCCCACGCCGTACGCGGCGGCGGGGGTGGCGATGGTCACGCTAGGCATCTACTGCATCGGCCTGCGGCCGGGTGGCTCGGCGCTGGACCCCCTTCGCTCCCTCGCGGCCTCCCGCGCCAGCTGGTACGCCGTGGGATCGTTCGTGGCGTTCAGCTTTGCCACGCTGGTGCACAAGGTGGGGATCGCCGAGGTGGGGCCGTTTCCATGGGGCGCCGCGCTGTCGCTGGGCTCGGCGGCGGTGCTGGCGGCGGGGCTGCCGCTGATGGCGTGGAGGGAGCAGGCCGGCGTCGGCCTGCCCGCGCGGATGATGCCGTGGGCCTGGCTGGTGGTGCTGACGGGAGCCACCTTCGCCGTTCAGGTGGCGGGGCTTCAGCTGGCGTTCCGGCTTGCGCAGGCCGGTTACGTAATGGCCGTGGCCAGCACCAGCATCCTGATCGCGACGGCGCTGGGCATCGGCTTCCTGGGCGAGCGCTCCGCCGCCCGCACCCGCGCCGCCGGGGCGCTGCTCGTCACCAGCGGCGCGGCGCTGATCGCGCTGTTGGGATAGGTCAGGTGCAGTTACCCTCCGTCGCAGTTTGCAGGGCCGGCGACACAGGTTGGAACGCCGCCCGCGCCTCGTGGTCCTTACGTCGTGAGCAACTGCTTCGGCTTCGGCATCTGAGACAACGGCTGGAGGTAAACGGCTACGATCTTCTTAGGCGTATCGAAAGCTACCCCGTGTTCCGTGCACCACGTCCGGACAGCCGCATTGCTGGTGTGTTCTATCTCAGGTAAACGAACCAGTCCTGGCGAGGTATCGGGCTCACAGCGGATCATCGCCAAGATCTCTGAATCGCGCTTGGGCTCGATTTGTCCAGACACCGGATTGAAGAGAATCAAACGCGGGGCGCCTTCGTGCTCGAACAGCACCGCGACTCGGGGATTTTGAAAACGGCCGGTGACAAGAACGGAGTGAAGGGGCTCGGAAAGGCTCTCGGCGCGCTCGCGATACTTATCGAGCAACGCATGATCTGCCGCGAGTGACGCTTCACTGGACGGCCCGATGGTGCTGGCCAGGTCGCCGTTCCGAAACCACTCCTCAACATCAATCTGGACTTGTGTCATCAGGTCCATGCTCTCCTTCTCGGTGAGAACAGTAGACCCGATGATGGAACGTGATCGATTGTGCCGACGGCCGAGACGAGTAAACCGCTCCCGGATATGCGTCTGCACCGCTAATTCAGCGGGCTTACGCGCAACGGAGGGAATGAGCGTGTAGATGGCAACGAGGCGCTCGGGACGAGTCGTCATACGGAGCACGCGCCCCGCCCTTTGGAAGAGCACGTCCGCTGCTGTTGGTGGATCATAATTGACCACGTTGTCGGCATCCTGAAGGTTGACGCCTACTCCATCCGCATCGGTACAGATCAGCACATCGTACTCTTCAGCGACTCTTTCATTGTGCGAGCCTGGCGAGAAGGCCCGCAGCAGATCGTCTCTCACGTCCCGCGGCTTCAGCACGGGCTCGGCTTGCTGCCATTCGACCATGCAGCCGATCTTCGTCCCCGAGAATACATCCTGAAGATTCTTTTCCAGGTACAGCGCAGTACGGTGCAGCCGGACAAAAATCAGCAGCTTTCCCTTCTGGTCGATCACCGCACGGCCGATGCGGATCAATTCCCCGAGCTTTTGATCGGGGAGAGTGTCTAACTTTTCCTTCAGCGGGTCTAAGCGGTTGGTCCGGGCCTCAAGCCCAATCGTGAACGGAGCGTACCCTCCATGGCCCCAGTTGCGCGCCGCGGCATCGTGGCCGGTCTGACCGGAAAGAAGTTCCAGTTGCTGTGGATCTGTCGCCTGCTCCCCTATTGGCATCTGTGAACCGTCTGGCGCAGTCGCAAGGGATAGCTGGGCGGATTGATCTTGCGTTTCAAGGCAGTGGGTGATGAAGTGGAGCAAAGCGGGCGGCGAACTCATCCACCCGCTCAATGCCGTGTTATATGCTGCGTCAGCCGCGCCTGAATATTCGCCAGTATCATCATCGAACCCTATCGTCGGCCGCTTGTATCGGTGATTGAAATACCCATCATCGAACACGCGACCGAGTTCGGATTCCAGCGGAAGCTCGTAGAAGACCGGAACGAGTTTGATTGTTTGAGGCAGATAGTGAGGTTTCCCATCAATAGGGACGTATGGCTGGTCTCGCGCATCGACGTCCCCCCGCTTGCGCGCGAGCGCCAAGACGTCCGGAAGCCCGAGAATGTTGACAACGGGCAGATTCCTGAACTCCTCGAGGTCTTGGACCTCCCACGGCCCAAGAACATCGAGGACCCCCTTATGGTTATGAGGGAGCAGTCGCAAGAGACTGTTCAGGTTCTGCCGGTCGGTGCCGTAGGCGGTAGCCGTGAGGAGTACGATCTTCGCACCTGCAGCAATTGCTGGCTTCAGGCGCTGGAAGACACGGCTCGGCCTCTTTTTCTGCTTCTCCGAAAGCAGTTGGTTCCTGTAGAAGTGGGCCTCGTCGACAACAATCAGCGTTTTCTCATCGACTTCGCTAAGCCGCTTGAGTATCTTGCTGATTTGGTGATGCCGCTTGGGAGAGTCAGGCCGAAAAAGCACATCAGTGGAGAAGAACGAGTACGGCAGCCGCCGGTGCAATTCATTAGTCCAAGCGTCGCGAACTGCTCGGGGCGCGAGCAGGATGAGGTGATCTGCTTTCTCCGAGTGATAGCTTCGCTCCGCAATCTGTGCTCCGACCACGGTTTTACCTAGACCCGTAGCCAGAATGATCAAGGCTCCCCCGTGCTCGTGTAATTGCGTCATAGCCCGAGCGATGACTGCCTCCTGATAGTACGTGGGCGAATGCGGCCTAGAACCGGGCAGGCTGCTGGAGCCTTGATTCAGAACCCACAGCATCTTCAAAAGCGCATCGAATGGGCTGCTTACCTGCAACCACTGCCGTAACACGCCGACGAGATCAGTCAACAGGTCGCGGGCCTGCATCGAAACGGCATCGAACCAGTCGGTGAAAAGATTTATCTCGGCCAGAGAAACCGTGCCCGTAACCTGCTCCGCGTTTGACTCCAAGCCCCGCTTGCTATAGTTGGCTGATCCGTGCCACAGGGCTTTGTTATCACAGATATAGAACTTGCAATGGAAGGGGACCTGCATCTCGCGAGCATCGCGGATTGTAAACTGGCCGGTTTCAATGCGTCTGACCAAGTCGTCAACTGCCGACCATAAATCATTTTCACATTTCTTAAGCTCGGTGAGGATTTCTTCCAAGACAGCCTTCTGGACGTGACTTCCTTCCTCCCGCCCCACAAGTATCCGAAACTGGACGTCGGGTTCCGAGTGGTTTCTACCGACTGCGTACCCAGCCAACGAGAAATACGCGCTGGCAATTCGGACCGTCTTCGCGGCTGGGAAGTAGGTCCTAATAAACGCTGCCCCAACACCGGGCCCCACACCTGCGACCAAGCGTCCGTCACTGTCGTGAAACAACGACAAGGGTGGCCTGTATTGCATCTGACGAAGATAAGGGTAAACTCGGCGGGGTCTTTGATCGTACTCCGAAGCTAACGCGAAAGCAAGCATATTCGCGAACTGCTCGCTTTGGAAGCGACACGCCTGCTTCACCGAACAACGCAGAGAGGGCTCTGCAAACGGTTGATTCGCAGAGCCCTCTTTCAGCTTGTGACCGGCTACGCTCAGTGCACTCCGCCTTCGGTGCTGGTACGCCCGGTTTCGTTTGCGTCGGGGCTGCGCCCGCCCGTTTCGCGGATTTCGACGGTGTCTACCTCGCGCTCGCCGCTCGTGCGGGCGGCCACCACCGCGGCCGCGGCTACTCCAGCCACGCCCAGCGCAGCAGCCGCCATCAGTCCCTTCGCCAGCCCGCCGCCCTCCTTCGACTCTTCGGACTCCTCGGACGTACGACGCGCGCTCCCGGAGCTCTCCTCGCCCTTGCCCGAACGCGAAGTCGTTCCTTCCGCCGACTCCGAACTCTTTCCGCGGGCCGACTGCGACTCGCCACTCTTGGACTCCGAGCCCTTGCTCTTCGACTGCGATTCGCCGCCCTTGGACTCCGAACCCTTGCTCTTCGACTGCGATTCCCCGCCCTTCGACTCGGAGCCCTTGCTCTTCGACTGCGATCCCCCGCTCTTCGACTCCGAGTCCTTGCTCTCCGCCGATTCCGAACCCTTGCCGCGCGCCGACTGCGACTCGCCGCTCTTCGACTCGCCTTCGTGCTCCGCCATCCACTTGTTGGTGTGGTGGTGCACCTTGCCGTCGTCGCCGATGTACCGGCGCTCCTCCAGCGAGTATTCCTTCGTCTCGCGTTCGTTCTCCGCCATAGCCATGCTCCCGATCCAGGGTTCGTTGCACCATTCGAGGTGAGCACAGTGCACGGTCGGTGCCGCCGGGGCCGACCCCGACCGTCGACCCGAGGGCCTGATTTCCAGGTGCGCATCGTGCCGTCCGGGCGTAACGTACGCGCGTATCGGCATCATCGATATCCTGGGCTCGTGTTCATCGGGAGCACGAAGCCGTGCCTGGCACCCCCGATCCGGGAGCCCGAATGAATGTCTATGCCCGACGGATGATGATGCGCGGGCTGGCGCTGCTCCCGCTGCTGCTGGGCGCCTGCGGCAGGCGACCCGCGGACCCGCAGCCGTGACGCGCGGCTCCTTCGATTACGATGGCCGCCAGGCGCCGTCCGTGCGAATTGCCGGCACCGAGACGCGCGACGGCGTCTCCATCCACGACGTGGAATATGCCGCCCCGATGGCGAGCCGGTCCGCGCGTACCTGGTGATTCCCGGAACGGGAGGCCGCGCCCCGGGGGTGATCTACACGCACCCGGCGCCGGGCAGCCGCACCACGTACCTGGACGAGGCCGTGGAGATGGGGCGCCGCGGCGTCGCCTCCCTGGTGCTGGATGCGCCGTGGTCCAGGGAAGCCTTCTGGCTGCCGCTGTTCAGGGACGGGGCGGCGGACCTGGAACGCTACACAGGCGTGGTGATCGGGCTGCGCCGCGCGGTGGACGTGCTCGCCGCCCGGCCCGAGGTGGACGCGGCGCGGATCGGGTACGTGGGGCACAGCTTCGGGGCCACGTTCGGCGGGGCGCTGGTGGGGGCGGAGCCGCGCATCCGGGCATCCGTGCTGATCGCGGGGCCGTCCAGCTTCACCGACATCGCCATCGTCAACAACCCGGAGCTCACGGGAGAGGCGCGCGACCGGTACGCGCGGGAGATGGCGCCCATCGATCCCGTGAACCACGTCGGGCGAGCGGCGTCGCGCCCGGTGCTGTTCCAGTTCCCCCGGCAGGAACAGTACTTCGCCGAGGCCACGTTCCTTCGGTATGCCGCCGCCGCTGGGGATCCGAAGGAGGTGCGGTGGTACGATGGCGACCACTACCTGAAGTCGTCCGCCGCGCGCGACGAGCGAATCGCCTGGCTGTTGCAGCGGCTCGGCCGGCGCTAGCGCGGCGGGACTCGCCCGTTTTTCGGACGTGTGACGGTGGTTCGCCACGCGGGCAGGAATTTGCAGAACGCGGCCCCGCGGCACGGCTCGCGCGCCCTCCGGTCCAGGAGGACGCGCCGCCGGTCTTCGGAGGGCCGCGTTCCCCTTTCATGTGCAGGTTCATGACCCCAGCAAAGCAGGACCGGACCCCGGGCGAACCGCCCGCCGCGGCGTCGCCGCGCGAACCGCACACCTACGCGCGCCGGATCGACTGCGCGCCCCGCCCCGCCGCGGCGCCAGAGGGCGGCACCGAGGCCGGCGAGAGTTCCACCAAGGGAGAGCACGCTTGACGGACGAAGCGATGGAGACGGGAAGCGAAGACCCCATCCGCCTGCGCTCGGTGCGGGCGCTGCGCGGGCCCAGCATCTGGGCCACCCACCCCGTGGCCGCCTGCGAGGTGTGGATCGCGCCGTCGCTGGCGGCGCGGCCCCCCGAGGCGCTTCCCGGGTTGATGGAGCAGCTGGCCGCGGCGCTCCCCGGGCTTTCGCCCGACGCGGCGGCGTTCGGCATCGGGCGCGAGGAGGCCGCGTGGGCGCAGCTGGTCGGTCGCGTGGCGGTGGCGCTGCAGCTGCTGGCGGGCGCGCCCACGATGTTCAACCGCGTGATTCCCGGCACGGCCGGCGAGCCGCCGCAGCTGGCGGTGGGCTACGCCGAGGCCGAGGTGGGCGTCGAAAGCCTGTACACGGCCGAAACGCTGCTGCTGCGCGCACTGCGCGGGGACGAGCTGGGCCTGGAGGCCGCCGTGATCGCCCTGCGCGAGGTGTTCCACGACGCGCGGCCGCGGGCGACTTCGCTGGTGCTGATCAAGGAGGCCAAGCGCCGCGGCATTCCCGTGCGGCGCTTCGCGGGTGACCCCGTTTTCCAGCTGGGGCTGGGGCGCAACCTGCGGCGGATGGACGGCGCGATGACGGACTTCACCAGCGTCATCGCCACGGACATGACCTCGGACAAGGACCGCACCAAGCGCATCCTGGCCCGCAACGGCCTTCCCGTTCCCGAGGGCGGCGTGGCCGAAACGGCCAAGGAGGCGCTGGAGATCGCCCATCGCATCGGGTTTCCCGTGCTCCTGAAGCCGCTGGACGCCAACGACGGGCGCGGCATCTCCGGCCGGCTGGACAGTGACGACGAGGTGCGCGCAGCGTGGCCCATCGCCCTGGCGGAGCATCCCAAGGTGGTCGTGGAGCGCTTTGCCCACGGGCGCGACCACCGCGTCATCGTCGTCGACGGCAGGGTGGTCGGCGTGTCGGAGCGCGTTCCCGCGCACGTCGTGGGAGATGGGCGCCGGACAGTGCCTGAGCTGGCGGAAGAGGTGAACCAGGATCCCAAGCGCGACCCGCTTCATCCCAATCCCACGCTGGTCCGCATTCCCCTGGACGAGCAGACGGCGGAGTTCCTGGCGCGCGAGGGACGGACGATGGACACCGTTCCCGCCGCCGGAGAGACGGTGTTCCTGCGCCCCACGGCCAACATCTCCACGGGTGGAACGTCCGTGGACCGCACGGACGAGATCCATCCCCGCAACGCCTTGCTCTGCGAGCTGGCAGTCGCCGCCGTCGGGCTGGACATCGCCGGGATCGACGTGCTGACGGACGACATCGGGGTTCCCTTCGACGAGAACGGCGCGACGATCCTGGAGGTGAACGCCTCTCCCGGGCTGCGGATGCACACCGATCCGGACGTGGGAACGCCGCGCGACGTGCCCGGCGCCATCCTGGACATGCTCTACCCGCCAGGGGCGCCCTCCACGATTCCCGTCATCGCCATCACCGGCACCAACGGAAAGACGACGACCACGCGGCTGATCGCCCACATCTTCCGGCAGACGGGGGTGCGCGTGGGCTTCACCACGACGGATGGCATCTACTACCAGGAGCACCTGCAGATGGAGGGCGACTTCACGGGGCCCTTCGCGGCGGGCGTGGTGCTGGCCAACCCCAAGGTGGACGTGGCGGTGATCGAAACGGCGCGCGGCGGCATCCTGCGCTCGGGGCTGGGCTTCGACGAGTGCGACGTAGGCATCGTGCTGAACGTCACGGCCGACCACCTGGGGCTGCGCGGCATCCACACCGTCGAAGACCTGGCGGAGGTGAAGGCCGTGATCCCTTCTGTGGTGAAGGAAGACGGGTTCGCGGTGCTGAACGCGGACGACCCCCTGGTGGTGGGGATGGCGGAGCGGACGCCGGGCGGGGTGGTGTACACCTCGGTGCTGGGCAAGGCCGACAACCCGGCGCTCGCCGAGCACCTGGCGTTCGGCCACATGGCGGTGATGGTGGAAGACGAGGGCGGCCGCGAGTGGATCGTGATCCGCGGCGCCCGGGGCGGCGCGCGCGTTCCCGTGATCGCCGTGGACGACGTGCCGCTGGCGATGGGCGGCGCCGCCCGCTTTCAGCTTCACAACCTGATGGCGGCCATCGCGGCGGCGTACCTGCAGGAGGTGCCGGTGGAAACGATCGCCGAGGGGCTCCGCACCTTCGTGCCCTCGGGAACGGCCACGCCGGGGCGGATGAACGTGCTGCAAACGGCACGCGGCACGGTGATCGTGGACTACGCGCACAATCCCGCCGCGGTGCGTGGGCTGATGGAGTTCGTGGGGCGGATGCCGGCGGCGCGGCGGATCGGGGTGATCACCATGCCCGGCGACCGGCGCGACGAGGACCTGCGCGAGCTGGGGGAGATCTGCTCCGTGCTGGACTACGTGGTGGTAAAGGAGCACGAGAACTACCGGCGCGGCCGGCCGGCCGGCGACGTGGCCCGGCTGATCGGCGAAGGGCTGCAGGCCGGCGGCCTGGCCGCGGAAAGCATCGAGGCCGTGTACCCTGAGCCCGAAGCGGTGGCGCGCGCGCTGGAGCTGATGCAGCAGGACGACCTGCTGGTGATCCTGGCCGACGACTTCCTCGACGTGCTGGCGCAGGTGCAGGGGGTGGCTGGAGGCGCGACCGAAGCCACGGTCCAGGCAGCCGCCGAGTGACGCGGCCTCGGCTCCGGTGGGGCCCTCGGCTCCGCTGGGCCTAGGCTCTGCTGGGGCACCTCGGCTTTGCTGAGGCCCTCGGCTCTGCTGGGGCGAATGAATTCGCGGCAACGACGGCCCGAAGTCCGCCTTCGCGGACTGCTTTTCAACGGCCGCGCCGGCACGCGGCAAGGTGCATGCAAGTCCTTACCGCGCAACAACCTGTCATCCTGGGGCCCAGGCGCACCGAACCCACCCGTACTCCATCGTACGCGGGCCGAAGGATCTAGCGGCGGAACCGTACAAGTATGAGCGCGGCAGCGGTCACCCATGCCTGGGCCTCGGCTGCCGTGGGGCCCTCACCCGGCCGCGCTGACACGCGTGCCACCCTCTCCCGCAAGCGGGAGAGGGTATACACACCAGAGTCGAGCGCCCCAGGTCAGCCGAAGCGCAGTCGAATTCTCCCCTCTCCCGCTTGCGGGAGAGGGGCCGGGGGAGAGGGCAGCCCGGGGAATGCGCCGGAGTTACCGAAGCGCACCGAGCTTCGCCAGCCTTCACGCGCCACGCCGCCGCGGAGCGAGGCGATTCCGGCATCCGTGGCGCTGTCGCGTCCAGAGTGAGAAGTGGCGCCGGGCTAGATCCTTCGGCCCGCGACGAATGTGCTACGGGCAGGTTTGGCGCGCCTGGGCCTCAGGATGACAGGGCTGGGTGTCGCACCAAAACGGGGTGACGCACCCGGACTGGCTCCCTTCCCCCGCGCAGTTTGCGGGGGAAGGGCTGGGGATGGGGGGCGGCCGAGGCATGCGCAGGAGCCGGTCGAAATACCCCACAGCTCGTGAGGGCGGCCCGCGTGGCACGGCACGAGTCAGCGCGCACCGGACTGGCTCCCTTCCCCCGCGCAGTTTGCGGGGGAAGGGCTGGGGATGGGGGGCGGCCGAGGCATGCACGGGGACCCGGCAACCCGCAACTAAAGTTCCCCCCTCTCCGCACGTAGTTTGTGCGGGGAGGGGCCGGGGGAGGGGCCCCCACGAAAGGACGGAGGCTCCGCGGGCAGCATGCCCGCACAGCCTCCGTCATCATCCCGCCGAGTTTCCCGTTACCGGGAACCTGCCAGCTTACATCCGGCCGTCCAGGCGGTCGTCGCGGACGCCGTGGTCCGTGGAGACGTTGGTGCGGTCCACCTCGGCGTGCTCGCGGCGGAGCTCCGTGTCGATGGACTCGTTCTCCACCACCTCGCGCTTGCGCACCAGGATTTCCTCGGTGGGCACCACGCGCTTCTCGACGACGGCTTCCTCGGCGTGCAGCTGCACCCGGATCTCCTCGTCGCCGCCGATGGTGGCGCCCGTCGCGCCAGCCGCCGAGTAGCCGCCCGCAATGGGCCGGCGCTCGATGTCGACTTCCTCGTGGCGCAGGGCCACGTCGGCGTGCGCGTGCTCGGTCTCCACGCGCTTGTGGATGCCCACCTCGCCCGTCTGCACCTCGCGCTTGCCGACGGCCAGCTGCTCCTCGGACAGGACGATGCGAGTCGCCTCTTCCTCGGTGATCCCCTGCGCCTGCATGCGCTCGCGGACCAGCGCGTCGCGGTCGTGAGCGCCCAGATCGCGGTCGTTCCGGTTGTGGCTTCCGCCCAGGTTTTCCAGCATGCTCGTACTCCCTGTTGTCTGGTTCCCAACCCCACCTCGTGGGCGGGGGACTTAGCAACTCCCGTACCTCAACGAGGGGTATCAGACGTGTATCAGCCCTTCCCCCGGCCGGCTTCCGCGCCCCCGTCCACCGTGCCATCCGGGCCGCGGATGACGGGCACTTCGCGGCGAAGCTCCTCCTCCACCACCTGCTCCTCGGTCACCCGCGTCTTGCGGATCACCAGCTCCTCGTGAGCCACCAGCCGCTTCTGGATCACCAGCTCTTCCACCAGGATGGGGATGTAGGTGACGTCGCCCTCGGTGCGCGGGCTGAAGTCGGTGATGTCGGCCGGCACGGGGCGGCGCTCGATGGATACGTCTTCGCGCTCCAGCGGAACGAGCTTGCGCACCTGCTCGGTCTCGACCCGCTTGGTGATCCCCACCTCCCCCGCCTCCACCCACCGCGTGTTGACATCCAGCTCCTCGTGCGAAACCACGACGCGCACATCCTCGCCACCGGGCCGGGCGGCGGGCTGGCCGACCGCGCCGGGAGCAACGGCGCCGGCGCGATCCACCGGAAGCAGCCCCAGGTCCGAGTGCGAGAGCGTCTTCAGGTTCACGCGCCGGCCCTTGGCGTCCAGGGCGGCGTGGCCCATGGGTACGCGCAGCGTCCGCATGGATTCACTCGGCGCCAGCTCCTTCACCACCTGCACCAGGATGAAGTGAACCGCCATCGACCCCGGGTCCACGAGCAGGTCTTCCACCGTGCCGGCCAGGGTGCCGTCGGCCGTGTGCACCTCCCATCCGCGCGAGTCGGCGTGTCCGTCCGCGACGGGTGCGCTCAATTCGCTGAGCCGTCGTACGGCCCCATTCCCCTCTGTACTCATCTCAAAACTCCGGAAAGGGGCCGAGGCTCGGCCGTTGATCGTTCTGTCGCACCCGCATGGCTGGCGCGGCCGCGCTAATGCTCGCGCCGCCGCGCGCCGAAGAGGATGCGCAGCGCGGAGATCGCCCCGAAGAACAGTCCCGCGCCGCCGCCCACCATCACCCCGAACATCGCCGACCAGATGGGATCGCCGCCCTGCTGAAATCCGATCACGCCGCCCGCGATGCCGCCCAGCACGCCCCAGCCGATCACGTGCCGCAGCACGGCGAGCAGCGCGCGCACCATCAGCACCGCGAAGTTCGCTCCCGCTTCCACGTACGGCCGCATGTCCTCAGCCACCACGCGCGGATCGCGCCCGGCGTACGGCGGCGGGGGTGCGTCGAACACCACCGGCGGCCTGCGTGGGCGGCGCGGCGCCGCTTCGACGGGCGCACGCGGCGCCTCGCGTCTGCCAGGCGCGGGAGCGCGTGGGGAGACCGGTCGAGAGCGGCGGGCCTGCTCTTCCGCCACGCAGCGGGGGCACTCCGCGGAAGACAGGAAGCCGATCTCCTTGCCGTGCACGCGGCACCAGAAGCGCAGGGGAGTGCCGCATACCTCGCATTCCCCGCCCACGGCCTCGTCGTGCTCCACCCCGCAGTTGGGACACCGCTCGATGACGCGCGTCACCCGCCCTCCCCCGTGGAGGCATCCACCGGCTCGGGGTAGACCTCGCGCACCAGCTCCGGCGGAATGAACAGGCGCCGCACCTCCGGCAGCTCGCCGCGCACCCAGCGGGCGACGACGGGCACCCGCTCGTACGGGCCGAACACCTCGCGCGGCAGGCGGTGCGAAAGGGTGTTGATGGTCAGCACGGGGTGCGCGGCCCAGGCCGGGAACACGGCGAAGCGCTCCTCGACGTGGTCGTGCCCGCGCAGCATGCGGCCGATGGGCCGGCCCAGCCTCGTCGCGAGCTGGCAGAAGGCGGCGAAGTCCTCGCGCCCGAACTCGCTTCCGCGCGTGGTGCGGTTGGGAATGCGCTTCCGTGCGCGCGGGTGCGCCCGCAGCCACACGAAGTCCGTCAGCACCCGCGGATCGTTCCAGTTCCCGCTCTCCGCCAGCTCGGGATGAAGGTCGGTGTGCGGAATGCCCGCGTGCGCCACCAGCAGCCCGTCGGGAAAGAACAGGGCCCGCGGCGCGCGGCGGAAGAAGCGGATGATCAGCTTGCCCAGCCGCTCGGCCCACGGGTGCCCGGCGGCGCACTGCTCGTTCAGCCAGCCGGTGAAGTCCGATGGAAGCACGGACGACTGGAAGCGTCCCTCGCCGTGCGACAGCGCCTCGTCGTGGTTGCCCGCGAGCACCACCACGCGCATGGGCCCCTGCAGCATCAGCTCGAAGATGCGCAGCACCACCTCCGCCGCGTGCCCGCCGTCGTCGAACAGGTCGCCGAGAAAGACGAGGCGGGCGTCCGCGCCGCCGCCGCTGCGGTCCACGTGCTGAAGCGCGGCCTCCAGCGCCAGCAGATCGCCGTGCACGTCGCCCACGAACCACACCTCGCCCAGCGGCCAGTCGTCGCCAATGTGGATGGCCTGGTCGTCGGGCCCGGCGGCGTACTCTTCGAAAGCGGTGCCCAGCGGCCCGCCCCCCGCCAGCCGCTCCTCCATCGCCGCGATGATGCGCTCCGCCCGCTCGCCGGACGGCGGATTCGCGACCGCCGCGCGCACCGCATTCCAGTCCAGCGACCGCACCTCCAGCACGTTCACCGAAGCGGCCTCGGCGACGGGTGCGGCCGGGGCTGGCGGCGGCGGGGATTCCGGCTCGGGCGGCGGTGCATCGGCCGGGGGCGAGGCTGCCGATTCCGCGGCCGGGGCCACGTCGGGCTGTCCGCCGATCCCTTCGGTTTCCTCGACCCGGGCCGTCTCCGCGTCCCCGCCTTCGACGGGCGCCGGGGCGTCGTCGGACGTGGATTCCGCGTCCTCGGCCCGGGGATGTTCCTCGTTGTCCATCAAAGCTCGTTCTCCACGCGCAGTCGCAGGCGGGTGGGGCCGATGGTGATCACCGCGCCCTCGGGGAGCGGGGCGGGTGCATCGCCCAGCGCCGCGCCGTTCAGAAAAGTCGGGTTCTTGGCCCCGGGCGCGGGGGCGATGCTCCAGCCCCCGTGCACCAGGTCGCGGGCGAGAAGGAACTGGGGCTCCGCCGCGTACACGTGGTCGTCACCGGCAAAGGTCTGCAGCAGGTGCTTGCCGATGGCCGTGTCTACCCCCACGCTCAGCCGCTTCGTCGTGGCCTCCGACACCAGCGCCAGCGTGCCGGCGCGGGTGTGCCCGCAGGCCTCGCACCGGCGGGTGGCGTCGTTCTCGTGAACGAAGCCGCACTGCGGGCACTTCCACGCCATCCGCCGCCTCTCAGGCCGTGCGGACGGTGAGCGGCAGCTTGGAGATCCCCTTTTCCGCGCGGCCCACGGAAACGACGTCGCCGTCGTGAAGCGGTGCCGGCGCGGTGATACGCTCGCCGTTCAGCAGCGTCTCGTTGGTGGTGGCCGCGCCGGGCACGATCTGCCAGGCCCCGTCGGCACCGCGCTCGATGACGCACTGCTCCGTGTCCCACACGTTGAAGTCGTCGCCGAACTGGCGGACCGCGTGCTTGCCCAGCGGCGTGCGCACGCCCAGCGTCAGCGCCTGCCCCGACTCGCCGACGAGTTGAATGCGGTCCGCCGACAGCGCGCCGCCGGGTGCCGCCGGCGCTCCGGCCGCCGGATCGGTGGAGGGCGCAGCCGCGGGTGCATCGAGCGGAGCTTCGCCGCTGGCCGTCACGTCGGCGGCGGTCGTGTCCGTCACCGATGCGCCGACTTCGGGCGCGGCAACGTGCGCCGGATCGACAGCTTCGGCGGCGGTAGCGGGGTCGACGGGCGTCGTAGCATCCGCGGAGGCGTCCGCGGTCCCCGTGGAGGATGTGGTATCGCCCTCCGTCGCGCCCGTCGACCAGCCGTCCCCCGCGCCTGCATCGGTGGAGGGAGCCGCGGGCGATTCCAGCGTGACATCCGAATCCGCGGCCGAAGCGGCGTCCGTCGTCGGAGCGGCGTCGGTGGATGCGGCCTCTCCGGCGGAACCCGCGTCCGTGGGCGTGGTCGCGTCGGTGACGGCGCCCGCTTCCGCCGGCGTGCCGGACGGATCGGGCGCGGGGTCGATCCGGGCTCCGGCGCCGTCGCCCTGGTCGCTCGGCGTCGCGACGGGCGCGGCTCCCGGCGTTTCCGGTGCGGGCGTGACCGATCCGGGAATGGGCGGCTCCGCTCCCGGCGCTTCCGGTGCGGGCGTGGTCGATCCGGGGGTGACGGGCTCCCCGCCCGTTCCCGAGCCCGGCGTTCCAGGAGCCGTCGCTTCCCCTTCAGGCTGCTTGTGCTCTTCCGTCACGATTCGTCTCCCACGTACGGTCTGTGCTGGTCGGCGCGATGGCGATCATCGCGCCCTCCTTCGTCGTTCGATCAGGCCGCGCGCACCGTCAGCGGCAGCTTCGCGATCCCCTTCGCCTCGCGGCCCACCGCGATCACGTCTCCCTCGCGCAGCGGCTGGGGTGCGGTGATGGCGGCGCCGTTCAGCAGCGTCTCGTTCGTCGTCCCCGCCTTGGGAACGATCTGCCACGCGCCGTCGTTCCCGCGGTCCAGCGTGCACTGCTCCGTGTCCCACACCGCGAAGTCGTCCCCGAACTGGCGGACCATGTGCTTGCCCAGCGGCGTGCGCACTCCGATGGTCACCATCTGCCCCGACTCGCCCGCGAGTTGGATTCGAGCCGCGGTCAACGGGGCGCCACCGGCCCTCGCTGGCCGCGCGGCCGGGGCCGGAGCGGGCGGCGTCGGGGCAGGCGGACGGACCGGCGGCGGAGTGACCGGCGGTGCAGCTGGCGCGGCTGCTCTCGGTGCCGGTGCGACCGGTGGCGGCGTGGGCGCAGCGGGAGCCGGCGTCGCAGCAGGAGCCGGCGGCGGAGCCGCAGTCGCAGCGGGAGTCGGCGCCGGCGCGGCGGCCGGAGGCGCCACGGCACCGGATGCGGCGCTGGCCGTCTTCCCACCGATGCGCCCCGTGAGCACGTCGCGCACTTCGGCGGCCGTGGGGCGGTCCGCCGGGCGCGGCGACAGGCAGCGCCAGAGGATGTCGGAAACGGCCTCGTTCGTCGCCGGGGCCGGCATGGTGCCGCCCAGCACAGGGCGCTCGGCGGCGTGCGCCAGCGCCATCCGGGCGTACTCCGACTGGTCCTCGGCCCAGTACGGATGACGTCCCGCGAGCAGCTGGTAGAGGATCAACCCGCAGGTGAACACGTCCGAGGCGGCGCCCGGCTTGGCGCCCGCCGTAAAGTGCTCGGGCGAGCGATAGTTGTCGGTGCCCACGTACCCCTGGTGCCCGTGCCATGGCGCCGTCTGGTCGGTGAGCACCGAAAAGTCCAGGTCGATCAGCTTCAGCTGGAAGCCCGCCGCGATAGACGGGTCCTCGATCAGGAACGCGTTGTCGGGCTTCAGGTCGGCGTGCGCGACATTGGCCGCGTGCAACGTGTTGATGCCCGACATCAGCACCTTGGCCCAGATCACGTGCTGCTCCCACAGCCGCGTGTCCTTGAAGGGAACGGCGAGCGTGTGCCCGCCGTTCGCCTCGGCCTCGCGCTCGAAGATGCCGCCCAGGTCGGCGCCGTTCTCCACCAGCTCGAAGACCTGGAAGTACGTGCGCCCGCCCCACACCGCCTCGAACGAGTCGATGGCGCGCACGCAGAAGTTGCGCGCCGGGCTCTCGGCGATCCGCCGGTTCAGCTCCTTCTGGTAGCGCACGTAGTCGCGGTACCAGGCGACGGTGACGGAGGGCGACTTGTACTGCTTGAAGAACACCCGCTGCCCCGACGACTTGCGCGCCGCGTACGAGATGGCCATGGCCCCGGGCCCGAACACCTTGTCGATCTGGTACCCGTTGACGGCGTCGCCCACCTTGAGCTTCTTGGCCATCCCCGGTCAGAGCGCCACGGTCTCGGCCGACTTCGACACGCTGGCCGCCAGCTGCCGAAGGGTGTTCTTGAAGTTGGCCTGGTCCGACGTGAACTTGGCCAGCGCATCCTGCGGGTTCAGCCCCGGGTACGAAATGGCCTCCCACTCGGACTTGTCGATCTGGCTGAGCTCGTCGTAGCCCGGCATGTCGGGCGCGAACAGGCTGAGGATCACGCGGTTGTTGATCACCGCGTTCATCACGTCCTGAATGCCGCCGCCCTTGGCCTCGGGGATGGACATGGTAGGCTTGAACGAGGCGTCGGTGAACACCACCACTACGCGCGCCGCGTCGCTGCGGTACCGCCACTTGGTCGCGTCCAGGCTCTGCGCGCCCTTCTCGGTCTGCGGCATGGTGGACACCTTGTACAGCGCGTCGAGCAGCGACTCGGGCTCGTCGCCGCCGCCCCCGGCCACCAGGCCGGCCAGCTGCGCGCGCAGGGCCTCGACGTCGGTGACGAACGGGTTGTCGATGAACGGCTGCGGGTCTTCGTCGAAGTCGCTGTAGCCCACGGCCTTGGCGCGCCAGTCGCGGACGGGCGAGATGTTGTTGCCTTCGCCGCCGCTCAGCGACTCCACGAAGGTGCCGATGTTCGCCTTGAGGGCGTCGATGGCGGGCGCCATGCTCCCGGAGATGTCGATCAGGAACACGATGTCGGCGACCCCGCGGGTCTTGGTCTGCTGCTGGTCCATTTCGATCTGCCCCGCCGTTCAGAAGTCCATGACGTGTGCGGCCTTGGCCCGCCGCGGCGGGACCGGGCCCGCGCCGATCGGAGCCGCGGCCATTGCAGGTTTCAGTCCGCTACGCGTCCGTGGGGGGCCCGCGGGCGGAAAAGCCCCGGGCCCCGCGAGCGGTGTGCTCGGGGGCCCGGGGCGGCGGGAGCGGAGGGGATGGAAATCGCGTTACAACGCCCGCCAGTCCACCTCCAGGATGCGCCGGTAGACGCCGCTTTCCACCATCGTTTCCACCAGGTCGGTGTCCAGCAGGCCGTCGCGCGCCTCCATGTGCAGGATGTCGATGGCCTTCTCGGCGCTCACGGCGCGCTTGTAGGGACGGTCGCTGGCCGTCAGCGCGTCGAAGATGTCGGCGACGGTCATCATCCGCGTCTGCGGGGGGATGCCGTCCGCCGACACGCCGCGCGGGTAGCCCCTGCCGTTCAGCTTTTCGTGGTGCCCGTAGGCGATCGCCGCCACGTTGCCCAGGTCGCCCGTCCACGGGATCTGCACCAGAAACCGGTACGTCTGCTCCACGTGGCTCTCGATTTCCTTGCGCTCCTCCTCCGTGAGCGAGCCCTTGGGAATGCGCAGGTACGCCAGCTCCTCTTCCGTCACGTACGGCAGCGGCATGCCCTCCGGCCCGGCGAAGGTGAGCGCCGACAGCCCGTCCAGCTCCGCCGCGGCCTTTTCCGGCAGGATGGTGGGCTCGTTCGCGGAAAGGACGAGCGTGCGCACGCGCTCCAGTTCCGCCATCCGCGCCTCCATGGCCGCGTCCGCCAGCCGCTCGCCGCGCTCCGCGGCATGGGCGCGGGCGCGATAGTGCTCCATCTCCAGCGTGCGGCGGATGAAGGCGAAGCGGCCCTGCACGCGCTCCATCAGCAGCGGGGGCAGCTTCTTGGGCTTCACCAGCACCTCCTCGCGCACCCCCACCTTGCCGAAGTCGTGGAGCAGCGAGGCGTAGCGCAGCTCGCGCATCTGCTCGCTCGTGAAGCGCATCCCCGCGTACGGCCCGCGCCCGCCGCGCTCCAGCGCCACGGCCAGGTCGCAGGTCAGCGTGGCCACGCGCACGCTGTGGCCGGAGGTGGCGGGATCGCGCTGGTCCACCGCGACGACGGCGGCCTTCACGAAGCTCTCGAACAGGTTCTCCACCTGGCGGTAGAGGCGGGAGTTTTCGATGGAGACCGCCGCCTGCCCCGCCAGCGCCTGCACCACCTCCATCTCCCGCGGCCGGTAGGGCGTCACCCACTGTGCCGCGGCCTCCGGGCCGTCGATGCGCGCCTCGGGATCGCGCTTGTGGTTGATGAGCTGCAGCACGCCCACCACGCCGCCGCGGTGGTCCACCATCGGAACGACGAGCATGGAGCTGGTGCGATAGCCGAACCGCTCGTCGAAGCTGCGGTTCAGCCGGTACGGCGCGTCCGCCGGCAGGTCGTACGCGTCGGCGATGCGCAGCGTCTCGCCCGTGACGGCGGCGTACCCCGCCACGCTGGTGGTGTCCAGCGGCAGGGTGAAGGCCCGGAACGGCGCATCGATGGAATCGTTCTGCGCCAGCGTGAAGCACAGGCGCCGCTCCCCATCCTCCTCTTCCACCAGGTACAGGCTTCCCGCGTCGCTGGCGGTGAGCTGGCGGGCCTTGGAAAGGATGGTGTTCAGCAGGCGGTCCGGATCGCGCTCCGTCATCAGCGCCATCCCCACGCCGGCCAGCTCGCGGAGCTGGCTGCGCGCACCGGCCAGCTCGCGCTCCAGCCGCGCCTGCGACAGCCGCGCGGCGGAAAGGCGCAGGGCGCCGCGGATGGCCCGCGCCGCCGCCTCGTCCCCCCCGGGCAGCGTCAGCAGCACGCGCTCGCTCCAGCGCGCGACGGCATCCGTCTCCTCGTCCGCCGGGACGACGATGACGGCGTCCGGAAGCGCCCGCAGCGCCGCCTCCAGCTCGTCCGCCCCCACGGCGAGCGCCCGGTCCAGCACCAGCACCGTCGGCGCGTCGGGCTCCTCGACCTCCGAGAGCGAGTCGATGACCCGCGTCTCCAGCGCGGCGGCCGGCGGCGCGGGCGGCGTCCACGCGGTGGAATGCAGCAGCAGGGGACGCGGAGCCCGGGCGACGCGCGGCGGCAGCGGCCCGGCCGAGGCGGCGGACCCCGGAATCAGCGTGCTCATGCGTCCCCCCGGCAGAGGTGGACCGCCACGCCCTCGCACGCCGGGTCCACCCGCAGCGCCGACCCGCGCTCGGCCAACCCGCGCCGCACCTCGCTCACGATGGCGTCCAGCTCGTCGTCCCTGCGCTCGGGCGCGTAATGGAAGAGCAGGAGCCGGCGCGCACCGGCGTCCTCCGCTAGCCGCACGGCATCCCCCACGCTGCCGTGCCCCCAACCGCGGTAGCGCGGGTACTCGTCGTCGCGCCACATGGCATCGTGCACCAGCAGGTCCACTCCCGCGGCCCAGTCCACCATCTGCCGGTACTGTGCGTCGTCGGCCTCGCGCAGCTCGTTGTCGGGTACGTACGCGATCGAGGCACCGCCGGTCCGCAGCCGGTAGCCACAGGTGAACCCGGGATGGCAGACGCGCAGCGCATCCACCTCCACGGCTCCATCCGTCCACGGCGCGGTGTCCACATCCACGAACTCCACCCCCGCGGCCAGCGCATCCAGCGGCACGGGGAAGTACGCGGGCGCCATGATCCCGGCGAGCACGCTGGCGACGCCCGCCCCGTCCTGCGGGGGACCGTGGACGCGGATGCGGCTGTCGGCGTGGTAGAGCTGGCCGCAGAAGGGAAACCCCTGCACGTGGTCCCAGTGGAAGTGCGTCAGGAACAGCTCCGCCTCCACCGGCTCCTCCGGCTCCAGCGCACGGCTGAGCGCGCGGATTCCCGTCCCCGCGTCGAAGATGTAGCGGCGGCCTTCCGCCTGGACCTCCAAACACGGCGTGTTGCCGCCGTAGCGCACGGTGTCTGGCCCCGGCGCGGGGATGGAGCCGCGGGTGCCCCAACAGGTGGCGGTCAGGCCGGGCGGAGGGCTCATGGACAGCGGGGAAGAGGGCGTGGAGAGCGAGATGGGGATGGACCGCATCCGCCGCGCAAGGTAGGCGCGCGCTGGACCGGGTGCAACGATGATGGCCTCCACCGGAGCGCGGATGCCGGCGCGATCTTCCGCCCGCCGGAAGAAAAGCCTTGGCTCCGGGCGGGGTGCCGACTATCCTACCGCTGCAACGTGCCGGTGAGGCAGCACGGCCCGGCGCCCGTCGCTCTCTTCGCTCGACCTCCCTCTCGCTCCGTCGCCATTCATGCGTGTCTTCGTTCGCGCCCTCGCCGCGCTGGTGCTCGCGACCGGCTGGGCGGGCCTGGCCCCCGCGCCCGGCTCGGCACAGGTGCAGGTTTCCATCCGGCGGCTCGCCCCGGTGGAGGCCATCTTCGTCTCCGACCTTCTCCCCGGCAGCCCCGGGGTGCGGCCGGACCTGTTCGGCATCACCCTCATCAGCCAGGACGCCTCCCGCCCCGTGGTGATGGAGGTGGTGGTGGCGCGGGAGACCCCGCGGCCGCTGGAGCTGTTCCGCGGGACGACCGACCCGTTCGTCCCCCGTGACCCCGTGCGGCACCTGACCACCCGCGACCTGGCGACGGACGGGGGCGAGTTCGCCCTCACCGACTTCTCCGTCAACGAGAACCTGCTGGACGAGGCGGGGCTGCAAAGCGGCCGGCTGCCGGCGGGCACCTACCTGTTCACCGTCACCGTGCGCTCCGCGCAGGGCGCCGTGCTGGACAGCGACGAGCTGCGGATCACCCTGGGCTACTCGGGGCGCGTGGACCTGCTTTCCCCCGGCATTCCGGCGGACGCGGGCCCGCCGCCCATCGTCCCCGGCCCCACGCCGCGCTTCCTGTGGAGCGCGGATGGCGATGCGCCCGGCGCGCGGTACCGGCTGCGCGTGGCGCGGGTGGACGGCGAGGGATCAGCCGTGGAGGCCATCCAGGGCGGCTTTCCGGTGTGGGAAACGTCCACTTCAGCCACCTCGGCGCTGTATCCCGCCTCCGTGCAGGCCGTACGGCTGGAGCCGGGGGGCACCTACGCCTGGCAGGTGACGCGCGAGGTGGCCACGTCGGGGGGCGACGAGCCCATCGAAAGCCCCATCTACTGGTTCCGCGTCGGCGGCGGGGGGACGGCGGGGGATGCGGGTGATCCGTCGTTCGCCATTCTCCTGCGGGCCCTCGGGTTTTCTCCCCAGCTGGACGGCTTCGTTCCGGTGAGCGCGCGGCTGCAGGACGGCCGCACGATTCCGCTGCCGGAGCTGCAGGCGCTGCTGGCCGCCATCGCCGCGGGGGACGTCCCCCTCCTTTCCGTCCGCGTCCAGTGAGGGCCGCCATGCGCAGAACGATCCTGGCCGCCGCGGCGGCGATCCTCGTCCTCGGCGCGGTGCCCGGGTATGCCCACGCCCAGCAGGCGGAGGTGGCCCTGGTGTACCGGCTGCTGCAGGAAGGGCAGATGGTGATCAATCCGGCGGCGGGCGGGGAGCGGCGAGCGCAACTGGGCGACCGCCTGCGGAACCGTGACGTGGTCGCCACGTCGGCGAACACGCGGGCGGCGCTGCGGTTCACCGACGACGGCTCCATCCTGCGGATCAACCCCGGCTCGCAGGTGCGGCTGACCTCCGGCGATGAGCGCGGCGCGGTGGTGCGCACGCTCCAGCTGGAGTTCGGCGAGGTGTGGGCGCGCGTCAACCGCCGCAATGGGTCGGAGTTCCGCATCCAGACCCCGGCCGGCGTGGCCGCGGTAAAGGGGACGGAGTTCCTGGTGCGGATCGACTCCGCGGGGGGCACCACCATCATCACGCTGGAAGGCGTGGTGGAGTTCTTCAACGAAGCGGGCCGCACGGACGTGGGCGCCGGGCAGCAGGCGTCGGCGGGTTCGCAGTCGGATGCGCCCGAGGCCCGGCGCGCGACGCGCGAGGAGCTGCGCCGGGCGGAAGCGGTGGGCGGCGAGGACGCTGCGGACGCCGGGCGTGCGACGTGGGTGGAGGTGCAGCTGCAGCACGCCGACGGCCGCGTGCGCACGCTGATGATGCAGGTGCCCGCCGAGGCGCTCCGCGGCCGCGTGCAGGGGACGCCATGAGGATGCGACTTCTGCTCGCCGCCGCCCTCGCCGCGGCGGCGCTCCCCGGACGGGCCGCGGCGCAGGAGCGGGCGGCGCCCGGCGCGCTGATCCTTTCGCCCGAGCCGGGGGAGCGCGTCCCGGCCGACCAGGTGCTGGTGGCCGTGTCACTACCGCGGGAGGCGGACTCGCTCGCGGTCTCCGTCCGCATAGGATCGCGCGACGTGAGCGCCGAGGTGGAGCGCTCCGGCGGCGTGGTCACCTGGCGCCCGCGCGAGCCGCTGGCGCCCGGGCCGCACCGCGTGGTCGTCGCCGCGCGCGGCGGGGGCGCGCCGGTGGAGTGGACCTTCACCGTGGCTCCCGGAGCTCGCCTCGCGGGACCCACCGGCGTGCCGCGCCCGCGGCCCTCCCCCGCCCTGCCGCACGGCAGCATCGTGATGGAGGGGGGTGGCAATTCCGTGAGCGGCCCCGGCGGCGCCTTTCGCCGGGAGAACGACTTCGCCCCGCGGATGTGGGTGAACGCGGGCGGGCAGCTGCGGCCGGGGTGGCGCTACAGCGTCCGCGGCCACCTGAGCGGGTACGAAACCGCCACACGCCAGCCGGTGAACCGCCTTCGCGCGGACCTGCACATCCCCGGTCTGTCGCTGGCCGTGGGCGACGTGAACCCCGTGCTCCACGACGTGATCTTGTCGGGGCGCCGGGTGCGCGGGGGACAGCTGGACCTGCGCGCCGGCTTCGCGGGGCTCAGCGTCGTGGCAGGGCAGACCGTGCGGGCCATCCCGGGCGCGCTGGACCCGCTGGACCCCACGCGAATCGAGCGGCGCGGCACCTACGAGCAGGACCTGCTGGCTGTTCGCCCGTCGCTGCGGCTGGGCGGCTTTCGGATGGGGCTGACGGTGATGCACGCCCGCGACGACGTGGGCTCCATCCCCACCCTGCGCACCAGTTCCTCCGCCGCGGACTCGGGCACCTTTTCCGCCATCCCCGCGCCCCGGGACAACCTGGTCGCGGGGCTGGACGTGTCGCTGCGCCTGGCGCGCGACCGCATCGTGCTGCAGTACGAGAACGCGGCCTCGCTGCTGGCCCGCGACATCACCTTCCGGCCGCGGACGCAGCGGGAGCTGGATTCCCTGTTCGTGGCCGCGGGCGCGGATCCGCCGGGGCTGGACCCCGCCAGCTGGGACCGCTTCTTCATCCTCAACGCGTCGCTGCTGCCGCTGGACCCGCGCGGGCTCACCAGCACGGCGCACCAGGCGCGGGCCAGCGTGCGCGCCGGCGGGCACCTCTTTTCCGCGGAGTGGCGGTCGGTGGGGATGGACTACCAGACGATGGGCCACCCCGGCCTGCAGCGCGACTGGCGCGGGCTGCGGGTGCGCGACTCGTTCTCGCTCCTGGACGCGCTCTTCGTGACGGCCGGGTACGAGCAGGACCGCGACAACCTGGATGGCTCCGCCCCCGCAACACGGCGCGGCCAGGGCGGGTTCGCCTCGGTCACCTGGCAGGCCCCGCGCGACCTGCTGCTGACGGGCTCGCTGCGCTTGGCGACCCGCGGCAACGGCCTGGCGGCGGGCACCCCCGGCGCGCTCGACGAATCCACCCTGGCCGCGTCCGGCGGGGTGCTGGTGCCCGTGGGCCGGCTGGCGGCGTTCCGCACGCGGGTGAGCCTCAACGGCACGTGGGTGGAGCGGAGCGATCCCGCCAATCCCCTGTCGGAGACGCGCGACCTGTACGTGCTGGCCGGCGTGCAGGGCGAAACGGAATCGCGCGGCACCAGCTTTTCGCTGATGGCGGGGCAAAACCGCGCCGAGTTCCCCGGCCTGGCCGACGGCAGCACCACGTTCGACCGGCTGACGGCGTACGCGCGGCGGCAGCTGACGGAGCGCTGGGCCGCGCGCTTCGACGGGGGGATTACCGCCGCGCGCAGCCCGGACGCCGCCGGGGCGGCCGGCCCGCGCTACACCCGCGGGGAGGCGCTGGGCGGCGGCGAGTTCGCGTGGCGCCCGGATGCGCTGCTCTCCTTCACCGCGGGCGTGGTGGACTACACGGACCAGCGCATCCCGGGGCTGGACACCCGCGAGCTGGTGATGCGCATCCGCCTGAGCCGCGCCTTCTGAAAAATCAACAACAGGCCTCACGCAGAGACGCAGGGCCGCAGAGAGGAAAACTGAGAATTACTCTCGCTTTTCTCTCTCTTCTGCGTCTCTGCGGCTCTGCGTGAGATCGCTTTTTTTCTTGGCTGTAGAATGAAGCTGAATCTACCGCAGCGCCGCACATTGCTGCTCGCGGCCGTCGCGCTGCTGGCGCCGCTCCTGGCGCTGGCCGTCGCCGAGGCGCGGGTGGGGCGCGCGCTGGAGCGGCGCGTGTACGACAGCTGGTTTACGATGCGCGGCACCCTGCCCCGCCCCGCGGACGTGGTGATCGTGGCAATCGACACCGACTCCGAGGCGTCGCTGGGACGGTATCCCTGGGGCCGCGAGTGGCACGCGCGTCTCCTGCGCAACCTGCACCGGGCCGGCGCCCGCGTGGTGGCCTTCGATCTTACGTTCGCCGACGCCTTTCCGCGCGCCGACACCGCCTTCCGAGCCGCGATCGACGAGACCGGGATCGCGGTGCTGGGCGCCAAGACGGATGTCGTCCTGCGCCGCGGCGCGCGCGGGTTCCGGCTGGAGGAGCCCGCCGGGGTGCTGCGCGGCGCCGCGATGGGGATCGTCGACGTGCAGCCCGACGCGGTGGACGGCGTAGTGCGCGAGTACCCGCTGCTCCACGCCTATCCCGATCGCGCCGTCCCCCAGCTGGGGGCGCAGGCGGTGCTCCGGTTCCTGGGCCTTCCCGCGAACTCGCTGCGCCAGACGGTGGACGGATGGCGGCTGGCTGCCCGTGCCGTTCCCGCGGGCCCGGGCGGGGCGATGCTGGTGGACTGGGCGGGGCCTGCGGGGTCGGTCTCCACCTATTCCTACGCGACGGTGGTGGACGACGCGGCGACCGACCTGGGCGAGTGGGATTTGGACTCGTTCGAGGACCTGGCCCGGGATGGCGTGTTCCGCGGCCGCATCGTCCTGGTGGGCACCACCGTGCCCGAGCACCAGGACCTGCATCCAACCCCCGTGCGCGACGCCGACGGGGCAGCGGGCGCGGTAGGGATGCCGGGGGTGGAGATCCACGCGCAGGCCGCCGCCGCGCTGCTGGCCGGGCGCCACGTTCGCCCCGTGCCGCGGCCCGCGCAGTACGCCTGGGCGGTGCTCCTGGCCGCGGCGGCCGTCCTGGCCCTGTCGCGGCTGCGCGGCTGGCGGGGCGTGGCCGCGGCGGGCGCGCTGGCGGTCCTGGCGCCCGTCGCGGCGGGGCTGCTGTTCACGGGGGGCGCCTGGCTGTGGACGGTGGCGCCCCTGCTGGCGGTGGGGCTGGCGTCCGGCGGGTCGGCGGCGGTGCTGTGGGCCGACGAGGCGCGGGAGCGGGCGCGCATCCGCGGCATGTTCCAGCAGTACGTGCCCCCCGCCGTGGTGCGCGAGCTCATCCGCCGGCCGGAGCTGCTGGCGCTGGGCGGCGAGGAGCGCGTGGCCACGGTGCTGTTCAGCGACGTGCGCGGCTTCAGCGCCGTGGCGGAGCGGCTGGCCCCCGCCGAGCTGGTGGCGCTGCTGAACGAGTACCTGACCGCGATGACGGACGTCGTGGTGCGTCATGGCGGCATCGTCGACAAGTACATCGGCGACTGCCTGATGGCGGAGTTCGGCGTGCCGGTGCCGCTGGACGACCACCCCGTGCACGCCTGCCGCGCCGCCCTGCGCATGCGCGACGAGCTGCGGCGCCTGCGCGCGGACTGGCGCGGGCGAGGGCTACCCGCCCTGCACGCGCGCACCGGCATCAACACCGGGGAGGTGCTGGTGGGCAACCTGGGCAGCCACCTCATGATGGACTACACCTGCATGGGCGACCACGTGAACCTGGCGTCCCGCCTGGAGGGGCTGAACAAGGACTACGGCACGGAGATCGTCGTTTCGGAGTTCACCTGGGCGCAGGTGCAGGCGCACTTCATCGGGCGGGAGATCGACTGCGTGCGGGTGGTGGGGCGCGAGGGGCTCGTGTCCGTCCACGAACTGGTCGCCACGCGGGAGGACGGCGTGGATGCGGACACGGCGGCGCTGCTTGACGGATTCGCGCACGCCCGCACGCTCTACTGCGAGCGCCGCTTCAGCGAGGCACTGGACGCATTCCAGGCGCTCGTGGACCGCTTTCCGGAGGATGGGCCCGCGGCGGTGTACCTGGAGCGCTGCCATGGCCATGCCGCCGCCCCTCCGCCCGCCGAGTGGGACGGCGCCCACCAACTGGTATCCAAGTAGCACCGCTACGGGGTGGACGTCCGCATGCTGTCGGCCGCGGGCGCTCGCGCGGGGATCCAGCGGGGGTGCCAGTCGTCCGCCGGGGCGCGCGTCAGCCGCGTGGCGTGCGAGCCGTCCGCGCGCGCCAGGTAGATCTCGTGGTCGCCGTCGCGGCTGGAGGCGAACGCCAGGTACCGCCCGTCCCCCGACCACTGCGGCTCGCTCTCGCCCCCCTCACTTCCGCCTGGAACCTCGCGCGTGGCCCCGGTGGCCACCTCGGTGATCCTCACGCGTGATCCCCGCCCGCGCTGCCGAACGATGTACGCGATGCGCCGCCCGTCTGGTGACCAGGCGGGCTGCTGCTCGGCGATGTCGGAGATGGTGTCTGGGCGGGTGAGCCGCCGCTGCCCCCCGCCATCGGCGCGCATGACGAAGATGCGCTCGTCGCCGTCGCGCGTGCTGGCGAAGGCCAGGTGAGTGCCATCCGGCGACCACTGCGGAAAGAAGTCGTCGTGCCTGGGAACGGTGGTCAGCCGCGTTTCGTCCGAGCCGTCCAGGCGCATCCGGTAGATCTCGGCGTTCTGGTCGCGGCTGCTGCCGAACGCCACCCACGCGCCGTCCGGCGAAATCACCGGCTCGAAGTTGCCCTCGCGGTTGTCGGTCAGGCGCTGCTCCCCCGTTCCGTCCAGGCGAATGCGATACAGGTCGCGAAAGCTGGCCTGCGCCGACTCGAAGACGATCCACTCCCCGTCGGCGCTCCACGCCGCGCTGCGCGAGTACGGGTGCCGCCCGCCCACGGGGCGCGCCGTTCCGCGGGGTACGGGATGAAAGACGAGCTGCTCGAACCGGTTTCCCCCCGCCTCCTCTACCTCGATGCCCAGCACCCCCGAGCCGTCGGGGGCGATCGTCGTGATGTAGCTGTCCAGCAGGGTGCGGGTAAGCCGCCGCTCGCCTTCGCCGGATGGGCGCACCACGTACAGCTCCTTGTTGCCGTCCCGCTCGGCCACGTACGCGATCGTCCCCGGGATCCGACGCCGCTCCGCGAGCGAGAGCGTATCCGCCGGGCGAGCTCCATCGGCGCGCCGCGGCTCGCCCCCGCAGGCGGCCAGGACCAGGGCCGCCAGGCAGAGTGCGGTTTGTGGGGCACGGAAGCGCAAACGGTGGTTCATCTTCGCGAGTGGCGGGTGTGCGAAAGAAAACGAGCCTCACGGATGAGGCGCAGGGACACGGAGACGGGTTCTCCATGTCCCTGCGCCTGGGCCCTGCCGTCCATGCCGGCTGTCCCCCGCGGGACGGCCGGCGCGGCGGCTACGCGCAGTAGTTCTGCACCCGGACGACGTAATCTACGCCGTAGGTCCAGAAAGCAGACCCCGGATCGCTCTTGCCGCTCTGCAGCTCGCCGTGGCCCTTCAGGTGGTAGCGGTCGCGCGGGATGGCGTACGCCTTGGTGATGTCGCAGCTGAGCCGCGCCGAGAAGTTGAGCTGCGTGTCGCTCCAGGTGGTCTGCGACGCGTACCCGGCGTGCTCGATGCCGACGGTGAAATCGTTGGACTGCACGCCGTTCAAGTAGGTGTGGGTTCCGCCGTTGCGCGTGGCGTCGTAGTACGCGCCGATGTGCCAGGCGCGGTTGGACTCGCGCACCAGCTGCGAAATCTGGATGGAGCCGTCGGCCATGTCCACCGGGCGGCTGACGACGTAGTGCGCGCTCAGCCCGCGGTCCAGCAGCGTCTGCAGGCACCCGTTCCAGTAGTCGCCCTCGCAGGTGTGCAGGATGATCATCTGCTGCTTGTACGGATGCGACGTGTTGGTGGGCACGGCGGGACGGGCGTTGTAGTTGGGGTTGGCCCGCCACAGGGCGCCCGACACGCAGAAGTCCGGCGCGCACTCCACCGCCGCGGCCGCCTGCACATCTACCTTCACCATCTCCTGCGGGATGGTGGCCGTCACGGCCCCATTCTCGTCGCGCGCCACGGCGCCGTTGCGCAGAACGCCGTACACGCCGTTCTGCACGTACATGGCGCGGATCTCGGCGCTGGCGATGCCGCTGTAGCGGGCCACCGCCGGCGCCCAGGCGCTCACGTCGTCACGCTCGATCCTCAGGTCGCCGGCCTGTGCCCCCAGGAGCGCGGCGGCCGCCCGCACGTTCGCGCGCACGTCGCTCTGCGCGGCTACGATGGACACGCCCGCCAGCGACGCGCCGCGCGCGAGCTGCGGCCCCCGAAGCGCCATCACCCCGTACGCGCGTCCCTGGCCCGGGAACTCTTCCTCACTGCGGATCATCTGCAGCTCGGTGGCGTGGTAGCCGATGGCCTTGAGCAGCGACGCAGGGACGTTGAACTCGGCCCCGGCATCGGCGAACACCTTGTCGAGGCTGGCCTGCGAGGGCACCGCGATCTCGGGATCCGCCGCATCGCGTCCGGAGGCGGGGTTGTCGGCGCAGGCGGCAAAAAGCAGCGCCGCGCCGGCCACGAGGGCCGACGTGTAAATTGACCGCATCAGGCATTCTCCGGGCGTTGGGTGTGTAGGGCTGGAACCCCTTCGTACGGCAAGGAGCGATCCGCGTCCCGCACAAGCCTGGACTGGCCCGGTGGCGGATCCGCGCAAGCCGTTGCGGCTGATCCGGATGCACGGTCTGCCCCGTCATCGCCAAGCGAACGTCATGGGCCGATGGGAGCGATTCCGGCCGCACCGTTCTGGTGCGGGAGCGAACCGCTGTGAGGCAGGGCTAAGCGGGTAGCGAAGCACCCGCGAGCATTGGGTTCGCTGGTCATGAGAGGCGGGATGCCTCCTCCCAGTTCACTTCGTCCCCGCTGGGCACGCCCCTCAGGAGGTCATCAAGCCCCGCGATGTCTGCCGGGGCCAGGGGCGTGATCAGATCCGGCCGTGCCTGCATCTGCTGCTCCAAGAAGCCGAGGAATATCCCAAAGACCGGGTCGTCTTCGTCAGCCTTAGGCTCCGCCTCGACCTGAGGCGTGAGGAGAAAGGTGTCGGCGGAAAGCGGATGCACGTCGTATCGACCCCGGAACAAGTTGGGATACTCCCGGCTGAAATCCTTCGGGAACGCCAGGGCGTCCTGGTTCCCCGCAGTGGTTGGACGTACGGTATAGCGCATCGGGTGTCCTCCCATGAGGTGTACGTGAATAACCACGTACACGCCAGTTACCAGGCACGATTGTTCGGGTCTTCGCGCGATGGTCGTATGTCGATCAGGTGCGCTCGTAGAACGGCGGCGGCTCGATGCCCAGGGCGCGCAGGTACACGTATCCCTGCCCGCGGTGGTGGATCTCGTTGTCGATCACGTACAGCAGAAGGTCGTGCACCTTGCCGGGGTACATCCCGAAGGCCGTGGTGGTCTCCTGAAACCGTTCCAGCGGAATCTGCGCCCAGAGCGCGTTCATCTCCTCCGTCGCTTCGTCCCAGCCCCGCAGTATCTCGGCCTTGGGGATGGCATCCCGGCCCCAGGATGTCGTCCACTCCTCGCTCACGACGCCGCGGAGCATGGGCGCCGCCATGGTGAGCATCTCCAGCGCCATCGTACCGAAGGACCGCATGCCCCCGAGTGTAAAGGTGAAGAGCTGGTCCTCGGGGAAGGCGTCGATCACCCGCCGCGTCAGACGGCGGTGCCCCTGCCAGTGCTCCAGCAGGGCTTCGGGCGAGATGACGGCGGCGGTTTCGGGAACGGTGGACATGCGATGGCCTCCGAGCAGTAGGTGGGATCAGGGACGGTGCGGGTTTTGGGCATTTCTGCGGTCCTTTGCACAGCCTACTTCGCGGGTGTGACGCTCGCAAGCACGTGCGCTTGGTCTAGCTCGTGCGTACCCGCAACGCTCGCGTCAGCCGGCATGCGAGTACGCCGTGGAGGTACGATGAGCGACCCGCCGCCGCCCAGATCGGGCTCAGTGAGCCCGATCCGCACCTTCACACCGTTCTCCGGAAGAATGCGCCGGTCAGGCAGGGCTTCGACGTAGACGCCCTCGAGCGCCTGCTGGCGGCCGTTGAGCCTGGAGCTCGCGCGAGGCGTACAACGCTACCGGACGCGCTGTACCGGACTTGCTACAATAGCAGAGGGGCGGCTACTCGCCGCCCCTCAATGCGCCCGTCCCCCACCCGGGGAGTCGCTGGCGTAAACTGCACCAACTCAGGCGGCAGTTTCGGCGCGCTTCTTCAGCGAGAACGCACACGGCCCCTACGTAGCTGCCTGTGATCGTCTCGCGCTCGCGCTCCCGCTCAGAGGTCCTCAAACGTCAGGTCGAGCTTCACCGTTAGTTCTGGTGAGCCGGGACGTCGACGTTCGCGCTCTTTCCGTGCCATTGGTTTCGGCAGGGGCGCGGGGGCGCTCTACTCGGTCAAGAGTCGCAGAAGACGTTGATCTGCGCAACGCTCTTCCAGCCTTGGTCCGTTGTCGCGTACCACTGTGTTCCAGAGGCCAGTCCGGACGCGATATGGAACGCATCCGCCCAATCGAGGAACATGTATCGGTTCTTGAGCAATCGCGCGGCTTCAACGATGCTATCTTCCGCCCGGATCCCAAAGGCTGTGGTCGTACCAGCGGCCGGAAGGGTAAACCAAATATCGTAACCGGAAATCCGGCGCCACGCCCGGCGAACAAGGCGCATCGTGTCTTTGTAGACTTGTTCGCAGGTAGGGCTGTCCGCATTCCAGAAGGCGCGCCACGACTTGTGGCCGTGGCTCTTGTGAACGTTCTTTGTGATTACGTGCCCTACTTCAGAGAACGCGAAGGGCGAGGATATAAATTGGACTCCGTATCCTCGGTACGCATGTAAAAATGCCGCCGATGCAGCAGCCCTGTTCAGCTTCGTTGCATTTGTTCCGCAGAGAGAGGTGATCTGCGAAACTTCATCAGTGAGAACGTCAAGGATGAAGCTAGTGTCGCAGAAAATGACGTCTGGCCTCGTTACCGCGCTCCCGAACAACTCTACGGCCACAGATCATTCCTCGTCTTCATCATCTATGGAAAAGTCGACCAGACCCCAAAGCCTGGATTCTTCATCCTCCGAGATGTCATCGTCCTCATCGCCGGTATCGGCCCTGAGTTCAGCGATAACCTTTGAAAGAAGTGCATCGGCACGCACAGCGATGGCTTGCCGCTCATTTAGCACGGCCTCCAAGCGCGATAGCCGCTCGTCGTATTCGCGACGGACCGATGCAATTGCGGAGTCCATTTCCGCAGAAAGCCGCGCAGCGAAGTACTTCCGCCACCGTGCAAGGTCGGGATCTACAACGCGTATTCCCGCCGCGACAGGATCGGTTTCAGTGGCAGGTCGCAATACCACTCTGCGGGCGCGGGTCTCTGTTCCAATGTCCCACCCCACGACGTACTCACCACCCCAAGCCTCGCCTTCAATTAGTCGTCGCGGAGTAGGGGACCATGCCTTTGCCTTACCAACGTCAAAGTGTGGCGGTGCAAGCGTCGCCGGAAAGCACGACTCAAGGTCGGGTGCGGTATGGTGCCCCGCCCCGAGGTTCGGAAGGCCAAACATCTCACGAAACCGTGACATTGACGCTACTCGCTGGTGTCGGAAGGTTCGACGAACATCCGGGTCGCCAAGTCGGCTGAACGCTGGATCGCTGAGCCGAACAGATCGGCATCTACTCGGGTATACTGAAACACTGTTGCCACACCGAACATGTCATCGCTTAAGGCGGAGACCATAAGTCTCTCAGTCCCCGCATCGCCTTCGTAGGTGATTTCGACACCCGAGAGTTGTGCGCCATAGTCTTTTTTTCCATCCCTTGCGGGAAGTGGAACCGGCAAGGTATCCCCAGTCCACCACTCACGCGGGTAGCGGTGCTGCCCTACAACTGTGACCAGAGGCTTCGAATCTCCGTGAATCCCCTCCGCAATGGCCCCAAAGAAAGCTCGGACCGTCGGGATAGACTTCGCGGCCTTGAACGGCTTCTTCGCAAGTGACCCGTACACCGAGAAATGATAGTGCGGCTCGCCCCCCTCACCATGAAGCGCGCTCGTGCCCGAGATGCGAAACTCGTCGTGGCCACGACCACCCATACGCAGGGGTCCCGATAAAGCTTCAGTAGACACGTCCCAATCGCCCTCCGTTGGGATGGCCCTCGCTAGTGGTCCAATGTCGAACACGTCATTAGGTACGACAAGATCGACGCGGATTAAGCTGCACCGAGTCGCTCGCGCCAGCTGCTTTGTTGCGTTCAGATTCGCCACAGCAGTCCCTGTAAACGTCACAACAGCGTTCATCCGTCCCCGTTTCTCTAGCAATCCGCACGCCGAACGTTGGGGCAGTGTACTATTGAGCGCTTGGGGGGACAAGCGCAAGGGTCGCGCGATTAACCACAGTACCATCGACATTAACTTATGTTGCAGCGGGAGTCGTGCTGAGCCGCTTAGGCAGGTTGGATCGGGGGTCAGATGCTCTGTTCCACGAAGCCGCCTCCACGTGAGGCGTTCGCCGTCGGCCATCTGAATCGCCTGCCGCACACGCTCACGTCAGTGGTCTGCCGCGTGTTGTGCCGGAACTTCATGTACGTCACGTAGCGGTGCAGGTGCTGGCGGCCTCATTCGGTGATGGATACCCGATACGGAGCGCTCAAGAGAGGCAAAGAACCCGTCAGCGGCTTGCCGCGCGTCTCGACCATGGGCCAGCAGACGCGGTGCAGGACGATAGCGCGTACTTGTGGGAGATGCCGCACTGCAGCTCGCTCTGCTTGGCGCTGACGCCCTTCTTGCCCGGGCACGCCTGGCCGAACGCGAACACCCAGTTTCCGCGAATACCGCTGCGCATTGCATGCTCCGGCAGTTCGTAGTCACGCGTTCGGCCATCTCCCTACCGTCCCTCCACCACCACGCGCACCTCGTCCCAGTCGCCGGAGGGGGCGATGGCGCGGATGGTGTGCGGGCCCGGCTCCAGGCGCCAGCGCTCGCGCGGAAGCTCGCGGCCGTCCACGAACCAGCGCACGGGCCCTGGGCCGCCCGCCGCGTGCAGCGCGACCGTGGCGTAGCGCGCATCCACGCCCACGGGCACCTCGTAGCGGTCCCCGTCGCGCGGGGCCAGGATGCGGAACGGCTCGTCGCCCCCCAGCGACGCCATCACGCCCAACCGCCCGCGCTGGCCCGCGGCCCATTCGGCGTACTCGGCGGGAAGGGCCACGCGGCCGCCCCGCTCCCAGTCGTCGGCGCGCGCGGGCCCGGTGCCGGGGATGAACCACTCCACCTTGGATACGCAGCCGGGGGTGGCGCGCAGCCCCGAAAGGCGGCAGACGCGCACCGGGACCAGCCCCGCCTCTTCCGGCGTGGGAAGCGCGCCCGGCGCGTAACGGCTGGCCGTCGCCAGGACGGCGCGGTACAGCAGCGGCCCCGCGCCGGTGACGCCGCTGACGCCTTCCATCGGCCGGCCGCTGAAGTTGCCCACCCACACCGCCACCGTGAACCCCTGCGTGACGCCAACGGCCCAGTTGTCGGTAAAGTGCCGGCTGGTGCCCGTCTTGGCCGCCGCGGGAAAGGGAAAGTCGAAGGGCGTCTCCACGCCGAAGCCCGGCGTGCGCGCCTCCGCGTCGGAAAGCACGTCCAGCACCAGCGCCGCCGCCCGCGCCGACACCACCCGCTCACGGACGGTCCCCGGCTCGCCCGGGGCGGCGGGGCGCCACCGCCAGGGCGTCCACTCGCCGCCACGCGCGAAGGCGCGGTAGCCGTTGGCCAGCTCCAGCAGCGTCACGTCGCCGTTCCCCAGCGCCAATCCCAGCCCGTAGTGCGAGGCGCTGCGGGAAAGCGACGCGAAGCCGGCGCGATGGAGCGTCCGCAGCACGGGGTCCACCCCCAGCCGGGCCGCCAGCTCCACCGCGGGCACGTTGTACGAGCTGGCCAGCGCCTCGCGCATGCGCACCGGCCCGCGAAAGCGGCGGTCGTAGTTCTGCGGCTTGTACGGCCCCAGGCTCGTCGAAAAGCTGCGCGGCACGTCCGGCAGCACGGTCGCCGCCGTGTGCCCCCGGTCGAAGGCCAGGGCGTACAGGAACGGCTTGAGCGCCGAACCGGGCTGGCGCGGCGAGACCACCATGTCCACCTGCCCCGCGCTGGCCTCCCAGAAATCGGGCGAGCCCACCCAGGCCAGCACCTCGCCGGTCTCGTTGTCCAGCACCACCGCCGCCGCCTGCCGCGCCCCCCGGTCCGCCAGCGCGCGGACGGTGTGGCGCACCTCCGCCTCCA
The DNA here is from genome assembly GCF_036388275.1 of Longimicrobium sp. Classification (NCBI taxonomy): domain Bacteria; kingdom Pseudomonadati; phylum Gemmatimonadota; class Longimicrobiia; order Longimicrobiales; family Longimicrobiaceae; genus Longimicrobium; species Longimicrobium sp. Next base: position 95,760 of record NZ_DASVSF010000059.1, on the reverse strand, counting down.
GCAGCGCCTGCAGCTCCGCGTCGAGCGACGTGCGCCAGGCGCCGTCCAGCGGCCGGCCCTCCGCTTCCGCCATCTGCAGCACGCGGGTGGTGAAGTGCGGCGCCAGGAACGGCGCGGCCCGCCCCACGGGGAGCACGGGCTCCTCGCGCGCGCGGGCCACCTCGTCCGCCGTGGCGTAGCCCAGCGTCCGCATCCGCTGCAGCACCACGTTGCGCCGCGCCCGCGCCCGCTCGGGTGAAACCAGCGGGTTGTCGCGCGAGGGGGCGCGGGCGATGCCGGCCAGCAGCGCCGCCTGCCCCAGGCTCAGCTCGCGCGCCGAGGCGCCGAAGTACAGCGACGATGCCGCGGAAACGCCTACGGCCGCCTGGCCCAGGGGAACGCGGTTGAGGTACTGCTCCAGGATGGCGCGCTTTTCCAGGTGCGCGTCCAGCCGCAGCGCCCACACCGCCTGCCGTGCCTTGCCGCCCCAACTGCGGGGGAGTGGACGAAGCAGCCGCACGGTCTGCATGGTGAGCGTCGACGCGCCCGCGCGCCGCCGCCCGCGCAGGTTGTCGCGCATCGCGCGGCCGACGGCGCGCGCATCCACCCCGGGGTGCGCGAAGAAGCGGTGGTCCTCCGCCGCCAGGAACGCCTGCACCAGCCGGGGGTCCACCTCGTCCATGCCCGTCCATCCCCCGCGGCTCCCGTCCGGCGAGCGGGTGGCCCGCAGCAGCATGCCGCCGCGGTCCTGGATGGCCAGCGCGGGCACCGGCGCCGGGCGCGCGAACTCCGCCGGCAGCGGACGCGCGATCCATCCCGCCGTCCCCAGCACCGCCGCCAGCGCCGCCACGGCACCCGCCATCCACCGCGCGCGCCTCGTCACGGCACGGCGGGGGTGATGATGAAGGCGCCGCCGCCGCTGCGGCCGTGCACGCCGGGGTTGTACATCTCTTCCGCGTGCGCCGGGGCCATGGTGAAGCGTCCGGCCGTGGTGGCGCGCGCCAGGTACGTCGCCGTGTACGACCCCTTCCACAGCCGGCGGGCAAAGAAGAGCACGCGGTCGTCGCGGATCTCCCGGTGGTCGAACGCCGACCACAGCCCCGCATCCCAGCTGCCGTAAGACCACGCCGAGACGAGGCCCTCGTCCTCCCCCTCGCCGCCCTCGGCGAAGGCGTCGATCGCGAACGGGCTGACGGTGCGCAGGCTAAGGTCCACCGCCTCCAGTCCCGCGGGGAGCGGATCGTCCAGGATCACCATCTGCCGGTCGTCGGGAACGGTCAGCCGCAGCCGCACGCGCACCACCTGGCCCTCCACCACGCTGGTGATGGGGCGGCGGGTGTCGAGCGTCTCGTACCAGCGCTCCACGGCGATCCCCCGGTCCAGCGGCGTCGCCGTGGGCCGCGACACCACCTCGCGCACGGAGACGTGGTAATAGACGGGCGGGCCGCCGCTGGGCGCGTCCAGCGACAGGCGCAGCGCCCGACGCCCGTCCGGCAGGGTCGTCAGCAGCCCGGCGAGATCGGGCACGGTGTCGCCGCGCTCGCCGTGGCGCGCGCGCGTTTCGACGCGCGTCCGCTCGCCCACGCGCAGGCGGACGCTGCGCTCCGTCGCGCCGCGCTGCGTTTCCTGGAAGCGGAGCAGCGCCAGGACCGCGGCGCCGTAGTCCTGCGTGTTCCAGGGCTCGCGCGCGTCGGCGCGTCCCTCCTGCACCAGCGTCTCCACCAGCGCGCCAATGCCCGGGTGCTCCGGCTGCACGGCCAGCGTGGCCGTCAGCAGCCGCGCGGCGGGGCGCACGCGGCTCGCGAAGTAGAAGTCGCGGCGGAAGGCGCTGGCCGGCAGCACGGCGCGCGTGCCCCGGATCTGCACGCCGTCCCATGCCGCCGTCACCAGCTGCCGCGCGGGCACCGTGGCGCCGCGCCGCATCAGCATCTCCGCCAGCGACAGGCGGTCTTCCCACGACAGGCGCGCGGCCTGGCCCAGCAGCTGGTTCTCCGCCGGAACGTTGGGCTGGCCCAGGCGGCTGAGGAAGTCCGCCGCGGCCAGCCGCTCGCTAAGGACCGCCTCGAGCCGCTGCTGCGTGGGGTCCAGCACGGCGCGAATCACCTCCGGCTCGCGAAGGCTGGCCTCCAGGTAGCGGCCCATCCGCGCGAGCACGGTGTCGCTCACCTCCACGCCCGCCCCGCGCGCCTCCAGCATCACCCGCCCCGCGTACGCCGTCAGCCAGGGCGACGTCCATCCGCGCGCATCCCACAATCCGATGCCGCCGTCCGCCCGCTGCCTGCGCCCGAGAATCGCCACGACCGCGGCGATCCGCTGGTGCGCGTCCGCCGGCACGGCGCCCTCGCCCAGGTCGGCGCGGGCGCGGTAGAGGCCGATCAGCGGAAGCACGCCGCTGGAAAGCTGCTCGGTGCATTCGTACGGATACAAATCCAGCCGCCGCCCGTACGCCCGCACCAGCGACAGCGGCGACGTGCCGAAGCCCAGCTCCACCCGCGAGCGGGCGGGATCGGCCTCGGGGGCCAGGATGAACTCCACGGTCGCCGTGTCACGCAGCACCCCGGACGACGTCTGCACGACGGGGCGGTTGGCGGGGTGGATGGGAATGCGCACCTGCACCGCATCGGCCTCGCCGCCCCCGGTCACCCCGAAGCGGAAGGTGGCGCTGTCCCCCAGCACGGGCGCCTGGAACCCGAAGCGCGCCTCCGCGCCGCGCCCGGCCACCAGCGTCACGTCGCGCTGGGCCACGCCGGACATCGTCACGCCGGTTGCTTGCACGGTCACCCGCGCGTTCACGGACCGGCCGAAGCGATGGTTGACCACCACGCCCGCCGTGAACTCGTCGCCCTCGCGCAGGAAGCGCGGGAGCGCGGGCCGGGCGATCAGCGGGCGCGTCGCCAGCAGCGGCGACTGCCCGGAGCCGTAGCGGTCGCCCGCGGTCACCGCGACGGCCATCACCCGGAAGGTGGTGATGTTGTCCGGCAGCCCGCCCGTGACCACGGCCTCGCCATTGGCGTCCGTCACCACCGATCCCACGAAGAACGCGGTAGGACGGAAGCGCGAGCGGAGGATGCCCGTAAGGTCCTGCCCGCCGGAGCCGCCGGGATTCCGCGTGCCCTTCTGCCCCTCGGGCACCTGCGGCGCTACGGCCACCAGGTTGCTCCCCAGCCGCATTCCCACGCCGCGCGGCTGGTAGAGCAGCTCCAGCGGGTCCGGCGTCTTGTAGCCGGTAAGCGAAAGCACGCCCTCGTCCACCGCCCACAGCGTCACCTCGCTCACCTGTCCGCGCCCGGCGCCATCGCGCACGCGAACGCGGATGCGGGCGCTGTCGCCGGGGCGGTACTCGGGCTGCAGCGGCGTCACCTCCACCGCCAGCCGCTTGACCTCGGGCGTCACCCGCAGCTCGGCGTAGCCCACGCGCAGCGTCGGCCGGCCGGGATCGTCCACGGTGCCCGGCGGCGCGCTGCGCCCGCGCACCACGATCACCGAGACGAAGGCGTTGGGCGCGAACCCCTCGGTGATGGGAATCTTGAGTGTGTGCGTGCCGGAGGTGATGCGGATGCGACGCTGCTCCAGCACCCGCTCGCGCTCCACAGTCACCCACGCCTCCGCCTCGGTGAAGGGCGAGGCGATGAGCACCGTGGCCGTGTCGCCCACCGAGTAGCGCTGCTTGTCGGGGACCACGTCCATCGAGAACTTGCCCTCGTCGTTCCACGGCACCCAGTCGCCGCCCACGGCCCAGCGGGTGAAGGTGGTCCGCGCCTGCCGCCCCTGCGCGTCCGTCGCGGTCAGCGAGACGGTGTAGGTGCCGCCCGCGCGGGGGGTGAAGGCGCAGGTACCGGGGGTCCTCACGACGCACGTGGCCACCGTGTCCGACACCCACTCGCCCACCTCGTCGTACATCCCGCCCCGGTTGCGGCGCACGCGGTGCCACTCGCGGCGCACCACCGCGCCTGTGACCGCCACACCGGCGACGGTGCGCCCGTCCGGACGGATGGCCGTGACGCCCACGCGCACGGGGGTGCCGGCGGACCAGAAGTAGCCGGTGCCCTCGGGCCGGGCGCCCACGTAGAACTCCGCGGGATGGACGAGGACGGAGGCGACGCCCGCGACAACCTGCCGGTTGGCGTCCGCCACCTCGGCGACGACGCTCACGCGCACGGGGCGGCCCTTCGGCAGGGCCGGGAGCGCCACGTCCAGCTCGCGGTATCCCCGCGCATCCAGCGTATCGACGCCGCTGGCCAGCACCACGGCGTCTTCCCACTCCTCGTCCCACCACTCGCCCGTGTCGCCCAGGTACCACCCCTCGGTGCCGGGAATCTCCAGCTCCCACGGCGACGCGGGCACCTGCCGGGCCGACCAGCGCACCGGCGCCCGCCCCATCGGCGCGCCGAACAGGTAGCGTCCGCCCACGGTGGCCCGCAGGCGCTGCCCGGCGAAGCGCGGCTCGGGGGTCGTGGCGACTTCCACCAGGAACTCCGGCGGGCGGTACTCGGCCACCTGGTAGCTGGCGAAGCCCACCTGCCGCCACTCGCGATCTCGGTGCAGCAGGATCTGCACGCCGTAGTCGCCCAGGGCCGCGTCGGCGGGGAGGCGGAAGGTGTGGTCCGCCGTGCCGAAGCGGCTGAGGGGGACGGTCCGTTCGCGCAGGGGCTCGCCTTGGCGGTCCGTAAAGCGCCAGCGAATCGAGTCGCCGGGGGCGGGCGGCGCCAGCGAGCCCAGCGGACCGTGGCGGATGATGGCCTTTGCGTAGACGGGTTCGCCAGGGCGGTAGATGCCGCGCTCGGTGAAGACGGCGCCGGCGGCAGGCGCGCGCTCCTCGCCCCAGGCGCCGTACTGGCCGAACTGATAGGGTGACAGGTCCGGATCGTACTCGCTGATGCCCACCACCGCGCGGTCCGCCCCGCTGCGCGCGGCCACGTACCCCTCCACCGGCGGCGCAGACGGACACTCCGCGCCCTCCGCGCAGGTCTCGTTTCGCCGCGGCGGCAGGGGGCGGAAGCCGGTGAGCGTGGCGATCCCCCGCTCGTCCGTGCGGCCGGTGGCGCGTACTGCGCCGGACCCGTCGTGAAGCGAAACCTCCACCCCGCCCCGCGCCTCGCCGCCCTTCACCCCCGTCACCCAGACGACGGCCTGGTCCACCCCCACGCGGGCGTGCACCGCCAGGTCCGTCACCTGCACCAGCGCCACGGGATGGCGGCCGTCCAGGCTGTCGACGCCCCTGCCGCTCACCTCCACCAGCATCATGGTGCCGCTGGCGCCCCGCCGCGCATCGGGCGTGGCCAGGGCCACGCCGGTGACGGAACTGCGGTCGCGCTCGTTGCGCACGGGAATGCGGCGCCGCTGCGCGCGCGGGGCCAGCGTCGTCCACACGTCGTTCCATCCGCCCCACCCGTTGCTCAGCAGCCGTCCCTCCAGCGTGTCGGGAACGGGGACGATGCGCACGTCCAGCGTATCGACGTTCACGTGCTGCACCGCCAGCGTGCGGAAGCCCTCGCGCTCCACGACCAGCTTGCCGTGGGGATGCACGACGGAGGGCGGAACGCCGGGGGTGGTGAACGCGATCCGGCGCGCGGCGCCCAGCCGCTGGCCGAAGATGTCGGTCAGCTCGGGATCTATCGTGATGGTGTAGGCGCGGCGGGGCGCCAGCCGCCCTTCCAGCGTCCAGACCGCCCGCTCGACGCTGGTGTCGCGGACGGTGAACGGCCGGTCGCGGTCCAAGTGCACGTGGCGCAGCACCTCGGCGCCGCTTACAGGGGTGGAGAACTCGATGACCGCCGGGCCGTAGTGGCATCCGCCGCTGGCGGGGCAGCCGCCCTTCACCACGCGCAGGGGGCCGTACGTGGCGAAGGGCCAGCGCAGGTCGTCGCCCGCGTCCTCGTCCGTCCCCGCGGGAAGCACCAGCGCGGCCGAGCACCCGGGCGGGAGCGGCTGCGCGGGGGCCAACTCCACCACGCGCCGCAGGTCGTCGGCCGCGTCGTTCCCCGTGGCGCCGAAGTACCGCAGCCACTCCGGGTCGTCTTCGCCGATGGGCCGCGCGCCCACGCCGCGCAGGGCCACGCGCGACACGCCGCCGCAGGGCTTTTCCATCGCCACGTGGCTGGCGGCGGCCAGCGCGCCGGGCTCCACGGCGCTGCTCACCAGCACGAAGAAGCGCGGCTCCCGCTCCAGGAACTGCGGCGCGGCGTGCGGGCCCACGGGGTAGCCGGTGAGGACCGTCGGTCCACGCACGCGAAAGGAGAAGCGGTGGGGGCGCGGCAGGCGCGCGCCGTCCATCGCCGCGAAGTCGTTCGCGATGGTGACGGTGTACGTGGTGCCGGGGCGAAGCGGCGCGGCCGGAGTGAAGCGCAGCGTCACGGGGTCGCGCCACTCGGCCTTTCCTGGAACGGCCGGCTCGATGCGGAAGAGCGATTCGGCGCTGACCATCTCCTCCAGGCCACCCGCCACGGGCCGGTCGAAGGTGACGGTGACCACGTCGCCGGGCTGGGCGGCGGAGTCCGGCGCCGTCCGCAGCACGCCCAGCACCGGGCCGGTCTGCCACGAAGACTCGGCGCGGAGCACGAACACGCCGGTAAGCCCGGCGAGCACGACCAGAAGGGTGGAGAGCCGGCGCATTTGTGGGGAGGACGGGAGGGTGGGACGCTGGACCTGCGCGAGATCAAGATAGTGCGCGAATCAGCGCGCGGAACAGGATGTTCATGGCCGGGCCGGGGCACCGTGCTCTGACTCAGGAATCGCACGCTCTCGCATCGCGAAGCCAATCTGTCATCCAGAGGCCCGGGCGCACCGGGCCGGACCGTAGTACATACCGGGCAGGGCCGTGGGATCTGGCTGCGGATGCCTCTCCGCTTGGGCGCGGCAGCGGCACGGAAACCTGAGCCTCGGCCTCCTCGGGCGAATGAATTCGCGGCAACGACCACACGAAGTCCACCTTCGTGGACTGGCCTGCTGTCCTGTGGCCTCTCCAACGGGGCGCGCCCGAACTGGTTTCACTCCGCTGTCGCGAACGAGCTGCGCAGGAATTGCGCGCTCTTGCATCGCAAAGACAAATCTGTCATCCAGGGGCCCGAACGCACTGGACCGGCCCGCAGTACATGCTTCGCAGGGCCGTGGGATCTGGCTGAGGCAACGTCCCCGCTTGGGCGCGGCAGCGGCACGGAAACCTGAGCCTCGGCCTTCCCTGGCGGGAGCCCCCAGGCCCAGGCCCGGGCCTGGGCCTCCCCTCACAGGAATGCCCCCAGGCCTCCTCGGGCGAATGAATTCGCGGCAACGACCACACGAAGTCCACCTTCGTGGACTGGCCTGCTGTCGTGTGGCCTTTACAACGGGGTGCGCCCAAACTTGTTTCACTCCACTGCCGCGAACGAGCTCACAGTTGGGCCGTGCGGCGTCCGCTGGCGCGGGATTCGCGCGATGGTATACGCGACGTTCGAAGCTCTCGTTTCACCCCGCTGCGCCGCATGCACCGCGTCCCTGCTTCCGTTCCCATCGTGCCTCACGCATTTGTCGCCCGGCGCCGGCTCGCCCAGCTCGCGGTACGCATCGCCGCGGTGCTCGCCGGGCTTCGCGCAGGCGCCGCGGCGGCCCAGGAGCGTCCCGACACCGTGGGCACGGTCGGGCTGAAGGCGGTGGTCGTTTCCGTGCCGGCGGCGGCCTCCGTGGTGGGCGGCGCCAGCGCGATCGTCGCGGACGCGGACTCGCTCGCGCTTCCGGCCGCACCCACGCTGGCACAGGCGCTGCGCCGGATTCCATTCGTCGGCGTGCGCGAGAACTCGCGCGGCGAGGTGGAGCTGTCGGTGCGCGGCTCCGAGTCGCGCCAGGTAGCCGTGGTGATGGACGGCGTCCCCATCTCGCTGACGTGGGACGGGCGAGCGGACCCCTCGCTGGTCCCCGCGGCAGGGCGGCTGGTACTGGTGCGGGGGCTGGCGTCGCTGCTGCACGGCCCCAACACCCTCGGCGGCGTGGTGCAGGTGCGCTCTCCCATCGGCGGCGCCCCGCCCACGCTGCGCATGGGCGCGGACCACGCGGGCGGGGTGTCGGCTTCCGGGCAGGCGGGCGTGTCGACGGCGGTGGGGGGCGGCAGGGTGTCGCTCTCGTCGTCCGCCGGCGTGCGGCGGCGGCCGGGGCAGCCGCTCCCCTCCCCCGTGAGCGACTCGGGCGCCGCGGGCGGGCTGCGCGCCAACAGCGACTTCGAGCAGGCGCAGGCGTACGTCGGCGCGCGGGCGGAGGGCGGCGCGGGCGCGTGGGCCGGCGCCTCGCTGAGCGTGCTGCGCGGGTCGCGCGGCGTGCCGCCGGAGCTGCACCTGCGCGAGCCGCGGCTGTGGCGCTACCCGGCCACCTCGCGCTCGCTGCTGGCGCTGTCCGCGGGCGGCCCGGCCACCTGGCCGGCGCGGGTGGAGGCGAGCGTGGGGGTGGATGCCGCCGCGACGGAGCTGGAGCAGTACGGCGACCTGTCGTACGACGCCGTCGAGGCGCGGGAGCGGTGGCGGGATGGCACGGTAACCCTGCGGACGACTGCGGAGCACGCCGCCGGGGCGCACGCCACCCTCCGGTACGCGTTCACCCATGCGGACATCCGGCACCGCGAGCGCGTGGACGACGATCCGTTCGCGCGGTATCGCCAGCGCCTGTGGAGCCTGGGCGCCGAGGGCGAGGTGGCGCTGGGGGCCGTTCAGCTGACCGGGGGCGCGGTGATGGACGCGGCCGACACCCCGGAATCGGGAGACAAGCCTGCCCTTCGCCCCCTGCGGGCGGTGGGAATGCGCGCCGGCGTGAGCGCGCGGCCGGGCGGCTCCGTGCGCCTTCACGCCTCCGTCAGCAGCCGCGCCCGCATCCCGTCGCTCCGCGAGCTCTACTCGGGATCGCTCGGGCGGTTCGAGCCCAACCCGGGGCTGCGCCCGGAACGGCTGCTGGGCGTGGAGATGGGCGTCACGGCCGCGATCGGGCCCGTGGACGTGCAGGGCGTCGCGTTCCGCCACCACCTGTCGGACGCCATCGTCCGTACGGCGGTGGGCGGCGGGCGGTTCCGGCGCGAGAACCGCGACCGGATGCAGAGCACGGGCGTGGAGCTGCTCGCCACCACCCGCCATCGCGCGCTCTCCCTTTCCGCCGACCTGATGCTGCAGCGGGTGCACATCCACGACCCCACCGCGCCCCAGGGGCAGCGGCGGCCGGAGAACATTCCCTCCGCACGGGCCGGGCTCGACGCGCGGCTGGACCTGCCGTGGCGCCTGCGCGCCCGGAGCCGCGCGTCGTACGTGGGCGCGCAGTGGTGCCTGCACGCCGAAAAGGAACGGATGGTCCGCCTGAAGGACGGGACGCGGCTGGACGGTGGGGTGGAGCGCGAGTGGGGGCGCGTGGCCAGGATCAGGCTGACGCTGGACGTGGAGAACGCCACGGACGCGGCCCTCTACGACCAGTGCGGCCTCCCCCAGCCGGGCCGCACGCTGCGGTTGGGGGTCGAGCTGGGCTGATCCGCCGGAAGCCATCGACGCCCGTGCGGCCGCGTCAGCCGCCGGGCAGTGGCACGAAGGCGACGCGCCGGTGCGGATAGTCGAACACCGCGGTGAACGGCGCCATCAGCCGCCGCCCGATGTTTCCTGCCGCGCCCTCGCGGCTCAGCCCTTCCAGGCGGAACCCCGCGCGAACGTTTTCGAAGCGGCGTCCCCCCAGCTCGATCCATTCCACCGTCCCGACGTGCTCGCGGTAGCTGCCGCCCGCTCCCGACGTGGTCACCGCGATCGTGTCACGGCCCTGGAGCAGGTTCTCCTGGCGGATGTACGGGCCATAAAGCGTCAGGCTGCCGCTGTGTCCCGTGTCGAGCTGGTACAGCCCCGTGCGGCCGCCCTCGATGCGGGTGTACACGGCGGGGGTCAGGTCGATGTAGCTCATGGGCTGCCACTGCGCGCCGGGGGACAGGGCGTAGCCGCGAGGATCGAACAGGGCGATGTGCTCGCCGTCGCGCGCGAACTCCACGACGGCGCGCGCGAACACCGGATAGCCGATGACGCCGGCCCGCTTTTCCCCGGGAGGCGCGTTGTTCTCGGACAGGTCCAGCGCCAGGTACACCGGGTCGCGAAAGGTCAGGCGCCCCAGGCGGAACGTCTTGCCGCGCCGGAGGGTGCCCTCGCGCACCCGCCCGTCGGCGCCCATGGACCGCGTGCGCCCGATGACCGGCATCCCCAGACGGTCCGCCAGGGCCACGTCGATCTGCATGCCGTCGGAGCCGGAGTCGAAGTGGAACCACCCCGCCTGCTCCCCGTCGATCTCCGGCTGCACGTAGTAGTGGCCGGGCGAGTTGGGGCCGAACGGAACCCCGCCGCGCGTGGGGACCGCGGCGGCGACAGACGCGTCGAACTCGTGGTCCGCCGGGAGCGGCGGCACGATGAAGCGGACCGAGTCGCCCGGGGCGAGCGGCGCGGCGCGCACCACCCGGTGCTCCGCGGTGTCGCGGTACGCGGTGCGGGTCGCGAACGCGTAGTGCCGCCCCGCGACGGGGCGCCAGTCGTCGTAGTCCACGGTGTAGGGGCCCCGCTCGTATTCCACGACCAGCCTCCGGACCCGCCAGGTGCGCCGGTCCACGAACGCGGTGGCGGGCACCAGGCCGCCGCGGGCGCGAAAGCTCACGGCCACCGTGGAGTCGTCCGCCAGCTCCGGGGCAAGGCGCCGCTCGAACGGCGCCTCCCGCTCCGCCCACCAGCCGCCGCGCACCCACAGCGGAATGCCCAGCTTCTCGCGCAGCCGCTGCGGAACCGGCGTTGCCATCCCGGTGCGGTCGATCTGAAAGGCGAACTCCCCGTCGAAGCCAAGGGTGTTTCCGCTCCGCACCCGGCCGCCCGCGCCGAAGGCGGCCACGCTGGTGTCTGCCGGGGCGCCGGCCTGCGCTTCCGTGAGCACCACGCCCGCCGCGGCGCTGCCCTGCGCTCGCCGCACGCGCTCGAGCACGTCGGCAACGGTCAGCGGCGCGGGCGGCGTCCGGGTCCGTGCCGTGGAGGGGGCGCAGCCGGCGAGAACGAGAAGAATGAGCAGGGCCGCGCGGCGGCCGGAATGGCACTTCATGGGGATTCGTCCCGCGAAAGGTTCTGCCCGCCGGCCGGACATCGGCCTGCCGGGCTACCTCACGATAGACCGGACCATTGCCCGTTCGGTTGCAATCGGCTTCCCGCGTCATCCCACGCCTCTTGCATCGCGCAGCCAATCTGTCATCCAGAGGCCCGAGCGCACTGCTCCGGCCCGCAGTACATGCTGTGCAGGGCCGTGGGATCTAACCGCGGACACTTCCCAGCCTGGGCGCGGCAGCGGCACAAATACCCGGGCCTCGGCCTCCTGGGGCGAATGGTTTCGCGGCAACGACCACACGAAGTCCACCTGCGTGGACTGGCCTGCTGTCGTGTGGCCTCTGCAATGGGGCGCGCCCGAACTTGTTTCACTCCGCTGCCGCAAACGAGCTGCGCAGGAGTTGCGCGCTCTTGCATCGCGAAGACAAATCTGTCATCCAGAGGCCCGGGCGCACTGCACCGGCCCGCAGTACACGCTGTGCAGGGCCGTGGGATCTAGCCGCGGACACTTCCCGGCCTGGGCGCGGCAGCGGCACGGAAGCCCGGGCCTCGGCCTCCCCGGGCGAATGAATTCGCGGCAACGACCACACGAAGTCCACCTGCGTGGACTGGCCTGCTGTCGTGTGGGTTCCGGAACAGGGCGCGCCCCGCTCTTGTTTCAAGCCGCTGCCCGAACCAGCTACACGCGAGATACCTGGATCATGAAGAAAATAGAAGTCGTTCCGCACGATCCCCGCTGGCGAGATGCGTTCGACGCGGAGGCGAAGCACATCGCCGCCGCGCTGGGTCCGAATCTCGTCGCCATCCACCACATCGGCAGCACGGCGATTCCCGACATCTACGCCAAGCCCGTCATCGACCTGCTGGTGGAGGTCGATGACGTGGAGGCGATCGACGCGCGAAGCTCCGCGATGGGGTCGATCGGCTACGAAGTGATGGGCGAGTTCGGCATCCCGGGCCGCCGCTACTTTCGAAAGGACGACCAGCATGGAACCAGGACGCACCAGGTCCACGCGTTCCAGGCCGGCTCAGGGGAGGTGCAGCGCCACCTGGCGTTCCGCGACTACATGATCGCCCATCCCGCGGAGGCGCAGAGGTACAGTGAGCTGAAGCGGAAGCTGGCGGAGGATTACCCGTGGAGCATGGACGGGTACGTGGATGGCAAGGACGGCTTCATCAAGGAGATGGACCGCAGGGCAGCGGAGTGGCGCGCCTCGTCTTCCAGCTAGGGTGAACCGGCGGGCGGCGGTTTCCAGTGTGCCGCTCGGGAACGGTCGCGACCAGCGATCGGATCGGCGCGAAGGAGCGCCGATCCTATCGTCTGCGCTCCGGCAAGCACGCGACGACGGGCGTGCAACACAGCCGAGGGCACACGAGAGCGTGCAGTCCACGAAGGTGGACTTCGTGTGCTTGTTGCAGCGAATTCATTCGCCCGCGGGGCGGGTCCCGGCGATCAGGACGCGAGCTGGGCGTCGAGGGTGATCTCGGCGTTCAGCACCTTGGACACCGGGCAGCCGGCCTTCGCCGCCAGGGCGAGCTCCTGGAAGTGTTCCGCGGAGATGTCCGGAACCTTGGCGCGGAGCTCCAGGCGCACGGCGGTAATCGTCCAGTGCACGCCCTGGCTCTCCATCGTCAGAACCGCCTGCGTGCTCAGCTCCTCGGGGGGAAAGCCGGCGCCGGTGAGCTGAAAGCTGAGCGCCATGTTGAAGCAGGCCGCGTGCGCCGCGGCGATCAGCTCCTCCGGGTTGGTGCCCGCGCGGCCGTCCTCGCTCTGGAACCGCATGGAGGTGGAATACGGCTGGTCCTTCAGCGCCCCGCTGAACGTGCTGATCGTTCCGGAGCCCTCGGCCCCGGTGCCGTTCCATACCGCACTGCCTCTGCGCTTGAGCATTTCGTCCGTCCCGGTGGTGACTGGGTGTGTGTCTGGCTGGATGGAAAGGATCCAGGGTTCAGTGACGGCGAGCCTCGGAGCAAAACGCGCTCCCGGCCGGACGCCGCTGGCGTGGGAGGTTTCACGGGCGAGAAACCGCCCGGCTCACGTCTGTGGCCGGGCGCGTCTCATTCATCGGCGGCTGGCGGCGCTCATCGGTACACCATGTGGTGACGGCGATTCAGCGCGGCGAACTCCTCGGCCGTAGGCGGGGGCCTGGAGTCACCCGGGGCGCGTCCAATCCCCCGGAAGTAGTCACCCGTGGAAGGGTCCGCGAAGATGGCGAGGAACGTGGCCGGCTCGCTCCCGGTGTTCTGGACACCGATCCACGTATCCGGTGGAATGAACACCGTGGCCCCGGCTCGTGCCTCGCTCTGCCGGTCGCCCAGCGTCACCGTGACCGTTCCCGCGTGGATGAACAGGATCTCCTCGTCGTGCGTGTGACGATGCACCGGCACGCCGGTCCCCGGGGGCAGCACCTCCGTAAGCATGAAGAGGTGGCGGGACCCGGCAACCTTCGGATCGACTTTGATCAGCGTCGGAGACTGGCGCCGGCCCAGGTAGTACAGCTCGCCCTCGTCGGCCGCGAGAATCGTCTCACCGCCCGCCGGAGCGGGAGCCGGTGGTATAGCGCGGGTACAGGCAACGGCGGCGGCGAGCACGCCTGCGCAGCCCAGGATCGCGTAGCGCATGGGAGACCTCGAGGGTGCGGGGATCACGGCGGGGTTGGCCAGGCACCCTGTAGGATTGCGCGGCGCCCGGCCCGGGAACGGCGTCAGTTCGGCCAAGCGGGGCCGCACCCCGCGGCCTGGTAGGTGTCGCTGATGTTCAGCAGCTTCCAGCGTCCGCCGCTGCGCACCAGGTGAAAGGCGTCGAAGCCGCAGTGCGTGACGGTGGTATCGCGCCGCACCTGGTATTCGGCCCAGACCGTGGCCAGGTCGCCGCTCACGTGCACCACGGGATTGCGGATGGGCTCGTCGATCCCGGGCTGGTTGGGCTGCGTGACCGCTGTGATGAACTGGGCGCCGGTCATCACCACCACGCGCGTCCCGCCGTCCCGCGTCGGCCGGATGAGCGTCAGGCGCGTGAGCGAGTCCACGTGCTGGTTCATGGCGGCCACATCCTTGGCCCGCAGCGCGTTCATGAAGCTCTGGATGGTCGCGAGCACCGCCGCCTGCTCCTGCTGCGTGGTTTCGCGCGCGCCCGCCTGTTCGGCCGCGGGCGCTGAGGAGGGCGCGGGCGACGGCGCGGGTGACGTCTGCGGCTGGCAGGCGGCAAGCAGCGGGAGCAGCAGGGCAACCAGATAACGTGAGCGCATGTTCGTGCGTGGGTGCGGGGGATGGATCCGCCTCACGAAAGGCGGGCAGCTGGCCGGCGGCGGAGCCATCCGCCGGGTTACGCGAAAGTTACGGGGCGATGCCGCGCTCCGCCAATCGCCTCGCTCATTCCGCGGCACAAGCGGCGGTGTGGCGGTTCATCGCTGCGCTCCCGCGCATTCCTGAGAGAAAATCCCGGCCCGCGACCGACAGGTATTCGACAGCAGTTCCTGCTTACCTGCGACGCTGGAGGGAAAGATGGCCAGAAGATGGACAGGGAACATGAACGGGGAGCGGTATCTCGCGAACAAGAGCCCGAGCAAGAAGGAGGTTCACGATCTCGACAACGAGCAGACGAACTGCCAGATCAACGAGATCATCACAGCGAAGAACGACAAGCCGTACGATTCGCAGAAGGCGGCGAACGATGCCGGCTATGACAACTGTGCATATTGCATCGGCAACTCGAAACGCTGATGCGTAGCTGTGCGTGAAAGTCGCGTCCGCGGCAATCACGCGCGGACGTGACTTGATACGGAACGACCGCAGCCGGGAGGCTGCGGTCGTTCTCGTACCCGGATTCCGCGCGGCCGCCCGCTGGCAGCCCATTGTCGCGGGAACTACTCCGCCGCCGCGGGGCTCGTGACCCGGAAGTTGGCCTTGTCGGCGTTCGCCCCGGGGACGTCGAAGTCGTAGTTGGACCACCAGATCTTCACGATGTTCGGCTTGCCGCTGTTGTAATCGACGGTGTGCTGCTCCCTCTTGCTCGAGTAGAGCTTCAGGAAGTAGGTGTCGCCGGATTCATCCGTGAAGGCCAGGTGGAAGTATCCACTGCCGATACCGCTCGGCCCCTGGCCATCGACGGTGATCCGGTAGTCGTAGATGCCTGCCGTCTTGGCCAGCGTGATCCCATAGATCTTCGCACCGTCGTTCCCGACGACACAGTTGTTGACGGGGCCTCCGTTGACGGTGGCCACCTGGAACGGCTGCATTCCCGAAGACTGGGCGCTCTTCGGGTTGCCGCGCGACGACGCCTCGCCGCAATCACCACGGAAGTCGACGCTGGGATAGTCGTTCGATGCCGATGCGCTCATTGTGGTGTTCCTTTCGTGCCCTGAGGGCAATGAGGTAAGGAAATCTTTCGTCCGACGGCACGGCCGCCCGGACCAACCTCCCGATGAGGTCTCTCACATATTAAGACAGTTATAGATTGATATCAACCGTCTCGATGTACTCATTGTGTAAGTGAACATTGGCGCTATCCCTCAGTGTGAACCTTATGATGTCCTCTCATATCCAACGTTTCCGCGTTGAGCTATACGTCACTCTTTAGCATGTTTGGGGACATTTTATTGACATGATACCGGCTCACGAGGATGAGGAGCACGGATGAGCACACCCGCACGTCTGATTAGATAGCCGGGGGCGGCTCGGAATCCACCCACCGCCGCTCGTCTTGGTATCTATCCGTCGGTCGCCGGCTCAGCGCGCCTGTCGAACGTGGAGTAGCGCACGGAGGGAGTTGTCGAACATTGCGCCGCGGGAGGGCTCACCCTACGCTGTGCGGCGGAATCGTGACGACGCCATCCCAGGAGATCCAACCATGCTGCGAGCAGTTTCCCTCGGCCGGGCAGCCGGCCTGGCCATCAGCCTTCTTCTCGCTGTCCCGGTGGCCGCGCAGCAGCCGGATAGCCTGCGGCCCTATTCCGTGGGCAATCCGCTCGGCATCCCGGCCACCGCCACGCCCGGGGGGGAGTTCGAGGCGATCTCGTCCAACGTGAAGGTCTTCGGCGCCATCTTCTCCGCCGAGAGCTGCTCGTACGACGCGGAGCGTGGGGTGATCGTGGTTCCGAACCGCGGCGTTCCGCAGAACGTTCGGGCCAATGACGCCTGGGTGTCGTTCATCAACCACGACGGGTCGGTGCACACCGCCCGCTGGATCGGGGTGCAGAGCGCGGCCGAGCGATCCAGGTTGGCGCCGGCGCTTGTGCTGAACGAGCCGTTCGGCAGCGACATCGCGCGGGGCATGCTGTACGTCGCCGACCGCGACGGCGGCACCCGTGCGGACGAGCCGAGCGTCGCCGTCATCCGCCGCTTCGATCTGCGCACCGGGGTTCCGGCCGGCGAAACGCGCGTGGAGGGCGCGCCCTGGCTCAACGACATCGAGGTGGGGGACGACGGCGCGGTCTACGCCACGCAGACGGGCGATTTCGGCGACAACCCGGACCCGGCCACGTGGCGGGTGTGGAAGATCGCTCCGGACGGCACGGCGTCGGTCTTCGTGCAGGGGGCGCCGCTCCGTCAGCCCAACGGCGTTGCGATCGATCCGCAGGGCAACGTGGTCGTCGCCAACATGGGCAACACCGAGGTGCTGACATTCTCGCCGGCCGGCCGGCTGGTGAAGACGGAGAACGCGGCGCAGGCGGGGAGCGACGGCCTCGTCATCATGTCGGACGGGACCAAGTACCTGAGCAGCGTCACGCTGGGTGGGGTCTCCCGCATCCGCCCGGGCACCCCCGCCGAGCTCATCGCCCGCAACATCCCCAGCGCCGCATCCATGTGCTACGACGCGGGCGCGAACCAGCTGGTGATCCCCATGAACCCTAACAACGGCCTCGCGTTCGTGCCGCTGCAGTAAGCGGCGTCAGCAGGCGTTTGATACAGAGAACGAGAGCAGACAGTGGGCAGAGAAAATACGGCGATACAAACGCGCACGCTGGGGCGCAGCGGCCTGGAAGTTTCCGCCTTGGGCCTGGGCTGCATGGGGCTGAGCTTCGCGATGGGTCCCGCGATCGAAAGGCAGCAGGCGATCGCGCTGATCCGCGCGGCGGTGGAGCGCGGCGTGACGTTCTTCGACACGGCGCAGGTCTACGGCCCGTTTACGAACGAGGATGTCGTGGGCGAGGCCCTGGCTCCCTTTCGCGAGCAGGTGGTGATCGCCACCAAGTTCGGCTTCGACTTCGACGCCGACGGCAAGCCGACCGGCGCGCTCAACAGCCAGACCGCGAGCATCCGCCGCACGACCGAAGACTCGCTCCGGCGGCTGCGCGTGGAAACCATCGACCTGCTCTACCAGCACCGGGTGGATCCGCAGGTGCCCATCGAGGACGTCGCGGGGACGGTTAAGGAGTTGATCGCGGAGGGAAAGGTGCGGCACTTCGGCCTGTCGGAGGCGGGCGGGCGCACCATCCGCCGCGCGCACGCCGTTCAGCCCGTCACCGCGCTGCAGAGCGAGTACTCGCTGTGGTGGCGCGAGCCGGAGGAGGAGATCCTGCCCGTGCTGGAGGAGCTGGGCATCGGCTTCGTTCCCTTCAGCCCGCTGGGACGAGGATTCCTCACGGGAAAGATCGACGAGAGCACCACGTTCGACAGCAGCGACTTCCGCAACACCGTCCCGCGCTTCTCTCCGGAGAACCGCAGGGCGAACCAGGCGGTGGTGGACCTGCTGGCGAGGATCGCGGGGGAGAAGCAGGCCACGCCCGCGCAGGTGGCGCTGGCCTGGCTGCTGGCGCAGAAGCCGTGGATCGTGCCGATTCCCGGCACCACCAAGCTGCATCGCCTAGAAGAGAACCTGCGAGGCGCGTCCGTGGAGCTGACGCCGGACGACCTGCGCGAGATCGAGAGCGCCGCGGCCCACATCAGCGTGCAGGGCGCGCGGTACTCCGAGAACTCGCAAAAGATGGTCGACCGCTGAGGTCCCCACATTCGAACTGGAAGACTGAAATGTCGATCACCAACGCGCTGCCCGCGGGCGTCATCGTGCTCGCGCCGGGGGAGGGCCGCCACTATCCCTGCGGCTCCATGAACAGCGTCTTCCTGGCCGATGGCGAGGAAACCGGCGACCGATACTCCGTCTCCATCTGGTGGGTAGACGCGGGGCGGCCCGGACCCGGCGCCCACTCGCACGAGGCCAACGAAGAGCTGTTCTACGTGATCGAGGGAACCATGACCTTTCTCGTCGGAGATCAGCACGTGGACGCCACCGCGGGCACCTTTCTGCGCATTCCCGCCGGCGTGACGCACGATTTCGAGAACCGCACCGCCAGCCGCGCGGGGGCGCTGAACGTGTTCATCCCCGGCGGATTCGAGGCGAACATGCCCGCGATCGTCGACTGGTTCCGCACGTCCGAGCAGGCGCAGGTGGGCTCATGACGGGCACGGCGGCATCGCGTCCGCGCGTGATCTGCCACATGATGGCCTCGGTGGATGGGCGCATTCTCACCGACGGCTGGCCGCAATCCGACGAGGGGCGGCGGCAGTACGAGGTGGTGCACGAAAGCTACGAGCCCGATGCGTGGCTCTGCGGCCGCGTGACGATGGAGGCGCACTTCGCCCAAGGCACGCGTTCCGACGCCGAGATCGCGCGCGAGCACGACGGCGCGCCGCGCGAGGACTTCCGCGCGCCGGGCGAACGCGAGTCGTTCGCGTTCGCGGTGGATTCCAGCGGGCGCCTGGCGTGGGACACCAACGACATCGACGGTGACCACGTGGTGGCCATCCTCTCGGAGCGCGTGTCCGATGAGTACCTGGCGTTCCTCCGCGAGCGCGGCGTCTCGTACCTCCTGGCCGGGGCGCGCGAGGTGGACCTGGCGCTCGCGCTGGAGAAGATCGGCTCGCGCTTCGGCGTGCGGAAGCTGATGCTGGAGGGCGGCGGCAAGATCAACGGCGGGATGCTGCGCGCGGGGCTGGTGGATGAGGTGAGCGTCCTGCTCGCGCCCGTGGTGGACGGACGGATGGGGACGCCCGCGCTCTTCGACTTCACCGAGGACGACACCCCGCGGTACCGGCTCGCGCTCGACTCCGTGGAGCGGCGCGCGGACGACGTCCTCTGGCTCCGCTACCGCGTGGAGCCGCGGTAGCCCGATGGCAGTCCGTCCCCTGCAGCCATCCGACGTTCCCGCCACCGTCGTCCGCCCCGCGACCCCCGCGGACGTCCCTGCCCTGGGCCGGCTCGGTGCGCTCCTAGTGCGGGTGCACCACGAGTTCGATGCGGCGCGCTTCATTGTGCCGCCAGCGGACATCGAGAACGTGTACACTGGATTCCTGGGGGCGCTGCTCGACGAGCCGGACGCCGTGGTCCTGGTCGCGGAGCGGGATGGCGACGTGGTCGGCTACACGTACGCGGCCATCGAGGGAACCGACTTCCTGGCGCTGCGCGGGCCGGCCGGCGTGCTGCACGACCTCGCGGTGGATCCCGCCCATCGCGCGCACGGCATCGGGCGCATGCTGGTGGATGCCACGATGGCGGCGCTCCGGGCTCGGGACGTTCGCCAGGCCGTGCTCTTTACCGCGGTACAGAACGAGTCCGCCCAGCGCCTGTTCGCTCGCGCCGGCTTCCGCCCGACGATGATCGAGATGACGCGCGAGCTGGACGGCGAGGTTCGATAGGGCTCTTTGCATGCCTCGGCTGGCCCCTCCCCCGACCCCTCCCCGCACGCTGCGCATGCGGGGAGGGGGAGAACTTCATACCGGGTGAGGCTGAGTGGTGCGCAGGCGGTGGGCGCCCCCCATCCCCAGCCCTTCCCCCGCAAACCGCGCGGGGGAAGGGAGCCAGCCCGGTGCGCGCCCTCACTCTGTGCCGCACTACGACCTGTCATCCTGAGCCCCAGGCGCGCTGAACCATCCCGCGCACCGTGCTTCGTGGGGCGAAGGATCTAACATTGGGCACGCAACAGCCTGGGCGCGGCAGCGGTCACCCGGGCAGGGGCCGCGACTTCGGAGCGTTTCTAAACGGGCCGGCGCATGCCTCGGCTGCCCTCTCCCCCGACCCCTCTCCCGCAAGCGGGAGAGGGGAGAATCCGATCGCGCTTCGGCATGCCTCGCGCGCTCGACTACGCGAGCAGTCCGCGAAGGCGGACTTCGGGCCGTGGTTGCCGCGACTTCAGTCGCCCCCGGCGGGGCCCGCCCGAAGGTTCGGCTCCTCCACTGGGTCGGGGCCGGCGGCGGCGGGGGTGGCGCGGGGCGACGGCTTCCCTGCCCGGCCGTACGCGATCTGGCTGACCCCCAGCACCCATCCCAGCGACGCGCACCATCCGGCCGCCACGTCAGAAGGATAGTGGACGCCCAGGTAGACGCGCGAGAACCCCACCAGAAAGGTGAACGCGCCCCCCACGATGATGGCCCACCAGCGCCACCGCGTGGGCCACGCGAGCACTGCCAGCGCGGCGACGAGCGCCATGCTCCCCATCGCGTGCCCGCTGGGAAAGCTGTAGGTGTTCTCCGGCGCCGGCGACGGTGATAGCCACAAATCCGGGCGGTCGCGGCGAAAGAACAGCTTGGCGCCCTGGTTCAGCGCGCCCGCTCCGATCATGGCCACGGCGAAGAACAGCGCGTTGCCGCGGCGGCGCACCACCAGCAGCGCGATGAAGATCACGGCCGCCAGGGGAAGCACCCCGTACGCGTGACCGATGTCGCTGATGAATGCCATCGCGGCATCGCGCCCTGGGGTGTGCTGGGTACGCGCCCAGTGCAGGATCGGGGTGTCCCAGGCCAGCCCGCCGTCGTCCCACACGTCCTCGGCCAGCGTGCCGAAGATGGCCAGCGGCAGGCCCACCAACGCGAACAACCTGAGAAGGCGCTTCCAACGAGCGCGGACGAAACGGGCCAGCGCCCGCATGATCCCCTGCGCGGCGCCTCTCACCTGGGATGCGCGAGGGGCGGATTGGATGTCGGACAAGTCGGCCGGCCTGGACACGGCGTGAAGAGGTGGTACCACTGGATCGGCCGGACTCCTGCAGGAAAGTGGCCGCGGATCAGCCCCACGCGGAATCTTCTTCCGCGCTCGTCTCGTACGAGCGTAGGCCGAGCCTGCGCCGGTTTGACGACGCCGGACGCGTGCCCCATGATTCGACGGCCATGCACGGCCGCGAGGTCCACCCGCCCAAGACTGAGAACATGCCCGACGAGCGAACGTATGGGGAGGAGGAGGTCGCGGAGATCTTCCGCATCGCCGCCGAGGCCCGGAATGCCACCGGAGGCACCGCGCTGGCACCGGTGAACGGGTTCACCCTGGCGGAACTGCAGTCCATCGGGGGCGAGGTGGGGCTGGCGCCGGAGCGCGTGGCCCAGGCAGCCGCCGCGGTGGACCTGCGACGCGGGGCGCTGCGCCGCAGCGAGCTGGGGATGCCGGTTGCGGTGGGCCGCACGGTAGACCTGCCGCGCGCACCCACGGACCGCGAGTGGGAGATGCTGGTCGCCGACCTGCGCGAGACCTTTGGCGCAAAGGGGCGAACCGGGTCGCGCGGCGAGGTGCGCGAGTGGACCAACGGCAACCTGAACGCATTCGTGGAGCCCACCCCCACGGGCTACCGGCTGCGGCTGGCGACCACCAAGTCCAACGGCGTGGCGCTCAACCGCATGGGCACCGTCAGCTTGATGATGGCGCTGGTCACGGTCGTCGTGCTCTACGTCAGCGGCGCGCTGGCGGAGGAGATGCTGGGCCCCGTGATGCTTTCGATGATGGGAGGCGGCGCGCTGGCCTGGAACGCGCTCCGCCTGCCGGGCTGGGCCCAGGAGCGCGAATCGCAGATGGAGGTGATCGCGGTGCGCGCCGCGGCGCTCCTCGGCGCCCCGCCCGCGCCACATCTTGCCGGTCCCGGCGATCCGCTGCTGATCCCCGGCTGACCGCGTCCAAGCTTCGTCATCAACACACGAGACGCCGCCGCTCACTCCCGAGCGGCGGCGTCTGCGTTACATCTCCGCCGTGCGGATCTCGTCGATGCTCGAGGCGGAGACGCCGTTGACCATCGTGCGGTTCACCATGGGGTGATGATCGTGCGTGGGGCCGAAGTCGCTGTCCGGATGCCAGGCGAGCACGTCCAGCGCCTCGCCGCGGGTGAAGAACGAGTGCAGGGTGCCGGTGGGAATGCGCCACCCCATTCCCGGACGCAGCGCGAAGGTGCCGCCCGGCGTGCGGCACTCGCCCGTGCCGCGAACGATCACGCCGATCCGCTCGGACGGATGGGTGTGCGCGGTCTGGTCCGTCCCCGGCGGCATGTGCAGGTGGTTCAGGCAGGGCTCGCCCAGCACCGGCGGGCACACCAGCAGCGTGTCGGAGCAGCCGTCGATGTAGCGCAGGCGCCCGGCGGCTTCCACCGGCCCGCCGAGCGAAAAGAGACCGCGGTACCCCAGCCGCGAGATGACCATCCCCGCCCCGCCCTGCACCCGCGCCGCGCCGGGCGCCACGAAGAACATCCCCGCGCGCAGTGAAAAGCGCCCGGCCTCCGTCTCTACCGTGCAGCCATCCTGGATCGCCATCCCGTAATGCGTCGCGTCCTCCTCCAGCGCCAGCGCGTCCGCACGCCAGCCGAACACCCGGGTGGGATACGCGTCGTCCGCCAGGTCCACCAGCAGGCCGTCGCGGATCTCCAGGGGAACGAAGTCGCTTGTCGTGCTCATTTCAGTGCGAATCTCAGGGGAAGGACAACTTCATACCGGATGGGGCTGGGTGGTTCGCATGCCGCCGCCGCCCCCCATCCCCAGCCCTTCCCCCGCAAACTGCGCGGGGGAAGGGAGCCAGCCGCGTGCGTACCCGGAGCCCGGGGCGGGCGACCAACCCTGTCATCCTGAGCCCCAGGCGCACGGTGCCGGCCCGCACACCGTGCGTCGCGGGGCGAAGGATCTAGCCTCGGGCACTTCCAGGCCCGGGCGCGGCAGCGGTCAACGGTGCAGAGGCCGCGACGTCGGGGCGTTTCGAATTGCGCCGGCGCATGCCTCGGCTGCCCTCTCCCCCGGCCCCTCTCCCGCAAGCGGGAGAGGGGAGAATTCGATTGCGCTTCGGCTGGTTCCGCGCACTCGACTATGCGTGCAGTCCGCGAAGGCGGACTTCGGGCCCTTGTTGCCGCGACGCCGCGACTTCAGTCGCCCCAGCCGGGCCGAGGCCCCGGAAGAACTTCGACCGGGGTTCGACGGGCTGCCTCGCATGCCGCGGGTGGCCCCTCCCCCGGCCCCTCCCCGCATGCTGCGCGTGCGGGGAGGGGAGAACTTCATACCGGATCGGGCTGGGTGGTTCGCATGCGGCTGCCGCCCCCCATCCCCAGCCCTTCCCCCGCAAACTGCGCGGGGGAAGGGAGCCAGCCCGGCGCGCTTCGGCTGGTTCCGCGCACTCGACTACGAGGGCAGTCCGCGAAGGCGGACTTTGGGCCCTTGTTGCCGCGACTTCAGTCGCCCCAGCGGGCCGAGCCCCTCACTCGTTCGCCCGCAGCCATACTTCCATCGTCAGCAGCAGCCAGATCTTCACACCCCGCTTGGGCACCTTGGGCGTGTCGAGCCATTCCTTCACCGTCCGCGGATCGAAGTACGGCCTCGTCCGCGCGTTCCGGTCCAGGAGCATGGCGCGGGCGTAGGGGCGCAGCTCGTTCTGGAACCAAGCCTGCACGGGAACCAGCATCCCGCTCTTGGGACGATGCACCACCTCCGCCGGCAGCAGGTCGGCAACGGCGGCCTTGAGGACGGCCTTTTCCACCGTGCCGGCCAGCTTGTGCTCGGGCGGAATGGCGAAGCTGGCGTCGATCACCCGGCGGTCCGCCAGCGGCGAGCGGCCCATCAGCCCGTTCGCCGCCGTCAGGTTGGCGACCTTGGTGAGAATGTGGTCGGCGCCCTTGAAGCGCACGTTCACGTCCAGCAGCCGGTTGAGGAAGTGCCGCATCCCCCCGTCCACCAGCCGCGGCCCGAACCACCAGCCCGCCGGCGGCTCGTCGTCCAGCGCGGCCTTCACGTCGTCCGTCAGCAGCGCGGGAAGGTCGTCCCAGCACTTGCCGAAGGAGCGCAGGTAGGCCCCAGTCAGGTCATCCGCGCCCCCGTACAGGGCGTGCAGAAGCATCGGCGTGTTCTTGGGGCCTCCGAAGCTGGGGTCGCCGCCCTCGCCGTTCAGGATGGTGCCCGTCACCCCCGCGGCCGCCCGCCCGATGAGCAGGTTGGGCGTGGTGAGCGGGTCGCCGATGGGGTCGTCGAGCACGGCCAGGCTTTCCGGCAGGTGCTTCTGGATGACGGATGCGGGAAACTCCAGCACGTGGTGCCGCGTTCCGCAGTGCCGCGCCACCCGCGACGACCACTCCAACTCATTGGCGTACCCCCCGCCGAAGTGCAGCGAAAAGGTGTGCACGGGCCCCGGCGCCATCCGCGCCGCCAGCGCCGTCACCAGGCTGCTGTCCACGCCACCCGAGAGATAGACGCCGACCGGACCGGAGGCTGGCAGCCGCACCCGCACCGCCCCGTCAATCAGTTCGCGCAGCCGCGCCGCGTGCACCTCCAGCGGCGCATCCGCGTCCTCGATGCGCTCCACGGGCTCCCAGAACACGTGCGCGCGGACGTCGGGAAGCGAGAGGGCCGTCCCGGGGCGCAGTTCGGATATGCCGCGCCACATCGTCCGCTCGCCCGGGACGAAGGCGCAGGTCAGGTAGTCGCGCAGGGCCACCGCGTCGAGGTCTCCCGGAACGCCCGCCGCGCGCCGCAGCGGGCGCGGCGCCGAGGCGAAGCTCCAGCCCCGCGACTCATCCCCCGTCCAATACAGCGTCCGCGCCCCCGCGCCGTCGCGAAGCAGCCAGACCCGGCGCTCGGCGGGGAGCCACACCGCAGCGGCGTACATCCCCAGCGCGTGCCGGCCGGCGTCCGCCCCGTGCTTGCGAACCAGTTCCGCCAGGAGGGCCAGCTGCGACGCGCCGGGAAGGCCCAGCATTGAACGCAGCTCGCCCGCGTTGTCCAGGACCACGTCCCCGCACGCGATCCATCCACCGTCCTGCGCCCGCTCCACCACGCCCGCGAAGGCCGCCTCGCCCTCGCTCCACGCCGGCTCGAAACCCAGGCGCCGGAGCGCCGCGGCCGGATCGCGGCCGCCGAACACGCCCGCGAACGCTGTCATCCGAAGCCGTCCACCACGGCCGCGTCCGGGCCGCCGCCGGTCAGGGACTTGAACCAGGCCGCGACGCCGGTCCAGGGGGCGTCGTCGTACGCCGGGTCGCGGTCGGAGCCGTCGTTGGGCCCCGCGGCCACGATCCCCTCGTACGCCACCCGCATCAGGTGCGCGGACGGCAGGGCGGCCAGCTCGAAGACGTTCCCCACGGCCAGCCACCGCCGGTCCTCGTACGAAAGCAGCTCGATGAGCTCCGGGGTCCACGACGGCCACTGCACGGGGCTGCCCGGGATCCACGGAAGCTCCAGGCGCCTGACCGTCTCCGGCTGCAGCCCCAGGTCTACCACGCGCACCGACGGCTCCGGAAACCACCCCGGCTCGCGGAGGTCCAGCGGGAGTTGGCATCCGTCGGGGCTGGCGTCGTGCAGCGCGAACACGGTCAGGCGCGGGTTGCGGCGCAGCACCCCCTTGATCGTGTCCGCAGCGCCGTCAGGGTAGCCGTCCCGGCTCAGCACGGCGCATTTGTGCTCGATGTCGAAGCCGTTGGCGACCAGCACCTTCGCCGTCTCCCGCCGGTCCGTCACCACGGCGCGGTCCCAAGAGGCCACGTCCGCCGGCACCTGCGGCGGCGCGGTGGCGACGTCCGTGCCGTGCGGCGACAGCAGGCCGGGGATCTTGCCGTGCACCTCCACCCACGGCCGGAGCTGCCCACTCAAAAAGACGTCGAACGGAAGGCAAGGCCTGAGCTGGTCCGCGTACCGGTCCCTCGCGGTCTGGGCAGCGCCCCAGCCGAGCGCCGCCCCCACCATGCCGCCCACGACGGCCAGGATCAGCATTCCCGGCTCGGCAAACGCCGCCATGAAAAGCCCCGGCAGGGCGAAACCCAGCGCGGGCAGCACGATGAACCCTTCGCTGACGGGCGGGAAGGGCGGCATCGTCGATTTTCCGTGCACGGCGAGCCACAGCTGGCGGGTGGTGAACCGCAGCTGGCCCCCGCCGGAGACGCGGTCGATGGCGGCCTGGAACTCGGCGTCGGTGCCGGCTGCCGGCCGGGCCTCCGGGTCGAACGCGAACCGGTGCTGGCACCCGGGACAGCGCCCGTCCGTCCGCTCGCGCAGCCGGGAGATCCTTCCGCAATGAACGCACTTCACGTCGCCGCCCTCATCCGAACCCGTCCACCGCCGCGGTGTCGGTGCCGCCGCCGAGGTCGCCCACCCAGATCACCCCGCCGCCGTAGTACGTGTCGCCCCCGCCGCCGCCGTCAGCCCCGCCGGACGCGGAGCCGTCGTTGGGCCCGGCGGCGACGATGCCCTGGTAGGCGGCGCGCAGCACCTGCGCGGGGTGCAGGGCGGCCAGCTCTCCCGTGTGCCCCCTGGCCAGCCACGCCACGTCCTCGGGCGGCAGGATCTCCCCCAGCCGCGGCGGAAGCGTGCGCGGGGTGCCGGCCAGCGCGGGAATGCGCAGCCGCCGCACCGTCTCCGGCCGCAGCCCCAGGTCTACGATGCTCACGGCCGGGTCCGGAAACCATTCCTGCTCCCGCAGGGTCAGCGGAAGCAGGCATCCGCCCGGGGTGGCGTCGTGCAGCGCAAAGACGGTCAGGCGCGGGTTGCGGCGCAGCATCTCCTTCACCGTGCCGGCGATCCCGTCCGGATAGCCGTCGCGGCTCAGCACGGCGCAGTTGTGCTCGAAGTGAAAGCGGTTGGCCACCAGCACCTGCGCCGTCTCCCAAGTGTCCGTGACCACCGCGCGGTCGAACGAGAAGGCGGCCACGTCCGCCGGCACCTCGCGCGGCAGGGCGGGCGCCGCCACCTGGCGCACGGGGAGCAGCCCGGCGACGTCGCCGTGCACCTCCTTCCACCGCCGCAGGTACCGCTGCTCCCACTCCGGAAAGGCGATGCGCGGCGGCCGGGGCGGTTGCGGAGCGCCCGCGAACGCAAGCTTGGCGTACAGGCTGCGCCAGAAGCCGGGCTTCATCCACCGCCGGTTGAACTCGTACCACAGGTGCCGCTCCGTGAACAGCACCTTGCCGTTTCCCGAGACGCGCTCCATGGCGTTCTCGAACTGGCCGTCGGTGACCCTGTGCCGGTCCTTGGTCGGCTCGAAGGCGAAGGGGTGACGGCACCCGGGACACCGCCCCTCCGTCCGCTGGCGCAGCTTCGAATCCGTTCCGCAGTAAATGCACTTCATGCAATCGCCAGGTCGGGGGATGAAAGCGGCGGATGAGGGCGCGTCACGAGATCCTCCAGTCCAGCGGCGGATCCTGCGCGTCCATCCACAGGTGCAGCATCAGCAGCGCCCACAGCTTTTCGCCGCCGCGGCGGCGGCGCGTCTCGCCCGGATCGTCGTCCCCGCGGCGCAGGGCGGCCACGGACTCCGGCCGGAACCACTCCTCACGCCGCAGCCGCCGGGGCGACAGGCGCCGGGCCGCCTCCCACCGCAACGGGCTCAGCCAGCCGCGTAGCCACTCCGTCGCCGGCACGCCCATCCCCCGCTTGGGGCGGTCGATCAGCGCGGGAGGAAGCAGCCCCTTGGCGGCCCGCTTCAGCAGGTGCTTTTCGCTGGTGCCGCGCAGGAAGAAGTCCGCGGGAAGCGTGAACGTCCACTCCGCCAGCGCGCGGTCCATGAAGGGCGCTCGCGCCTGCAGCCCGTGCGCCGCCGCCAGCTGCGTCATCCGCGGGGCGATGTTCTGCGCGCCCTTCAGCCGGATGTTGGCCGCGCGCAGGCGATGGAGGAGCGTCGGCAGGCCATCTGCGTCCAGCGCCGGCCGCAGCCACGCCCCCGCGTCCCTCGTCCCGATCGCCTCCATGGCGGCCGGCGTGAGCAGCTGCGCCTCCGCGCCGTGAAAGCGGTGGTACGTGGCAAGGTAGGCGGCCTCGCGGCTGTACCCTGCGCCGCCGTACGCCTCGGCCGCCAGCATCGGCTTCGTCGCCCAGCCGCCGAACAGCTGGTCGCCGCCCTCACCGTTGAAGACGGTGGAGACGGTCTCGCGCGCCGCCTGGCCCAGCAGGTACAGCGGCACGGTCACCGGATCGCCGAACGGCTGGTGCAGCGCGGCGGCCGTAGGCTGGAGCGCGCGGCTTACGTCGCGCGGACGGGCGCGGACGCGGTGGAGCGGGCGGCCCAGGTGCGCGGCCACGGCCTGCGCGTGCTCCAGCTCCGTGTCCCACGGCGGCCCGAAGTCCAGCGAGAAGAGGTGCACGCGGGCCCCCGCGCGGGCCAGCAGCGCTGCGACCAGGCTGCTGTCCAGCCCGCCGGACAGGTAGACGCCCACGTCGCGTTCTGTGCCCAGCATCCGCTGCACCGAGGCGGCGAGCAGCGTCTGCAGGGTGCGCACGGCGGAGTCCTCGTCCACCGGCGCGGGACGCTCGCGCCAGGGCGCGGGCTCCGGCATGCGCGCGACGCCGTCGAACAGCGTCTGCGATCCGGGCGGATGGGAGAAGCAGAGGTAGCCGTGCAGCGCGGCCGCATCCACGCCGCGCGGCGCGCCCGGCAGACGGCGCAGCACGCGCGGATCGGCGGCCGTGTGCGTGCGCTCGCCGAGACGGACCGAGTACACGGGCTGCACGCCGAAGGGATCGGGGGCTTCGTCCGGGACGGCTCGCGCGGGCGCGCTAGTCGATCCGGAGATCGTCCACTTCCACGCGGCCTCGGGCATCTGTGGGATTGAAGGGGTGGCCTACCTTGAGGGAAACGCCCGTCACGGCGCCGGGCGCGCCGCCGCGCTCCCCGCGCCAGGAACTGCGCGAGTCGGGGCGGATCTGGTGCTCCAGCTGGTCCATGCGAAAGGTAACGGTGCGCCACTCCGTCCCCACGGGGATGTCGGGGGAGCGCCAGCGCTCGGTAGCCCCGTTCTCCACGAAGAGCCGCGCGCGGCCCAGCCCGCCGTCGCCGCGGATGCGCAGGGTGATGGTTTCGTGGCCCTTCAGCGAGGGCGGAACGGAGGCGGTGTTGAGGTTGGCCCAGTAGCGCCCGTCATCCTCGGCCACGAAGCGCTCCACCTGGATCACCCCGCGCCCGCCCTCCTGCCCCGCCCTGCCCGTCGAGCGCGGGTTGAAGTCGCCGGACCATGCCTGCGCGGTGCTTTCGAAGGTCCACGCGGCGGGCTCCGGCTCGGGCGGGTTGGCGACGCGGTACACGCCGGCCACCGCGAGGAGGGCCATGGCCGCACCCGTGACAGTGTTGCGGATGCGGCGGCCGCGGCGGATGCGCGTCACGGTGGCGGCGTGCGAGGCGGCGGCGGCGCGGTCCAGCTCCACGCGCGAGATTCCCATCTCCTGCGCGGCCTGCTCGTAGCTTTCGCGGTCCATCCGCAGCTCGCGCTCGCGTTCGTCCACGTCCTGCCGGCGAACGGCCTCGCGCAGCACCTCGGGCAGCTCCTCCGGCTGTAGATCGTCGTAGCGTCGGGGCATGCAGGTTCCGTTTCGCGGGCTTTGTGGAACGGCGGGTGTTGCGCGGCCAATCTACCCGCCGCCCGGGAGCGGGAACAGCCCGCCCGGTGCGCATCCGTACGGAAACCCGCCGCGGAAGTGTCGGAGAATCCGCCCCGTTACGGGATCGTTGCGAATGATCGTCCCTGGAGTTTACGGCGCCCCCGTCGAGCCCACCACAGCCCCCGAATCACGATGCTTGCGCATCCGTGCGGCGCGACGCTTCTTGGAAAGGCTCGCATATTCGCCAAGCGCATCGACTCAATACCGAAGAGGAAATCATGCCGAACCTGGAAGGCGTCGACGTCTCGCATCATGAGGGCGCAATCGGCTGGGACAAGGTCAAGGATGCCGGCATCGCGTTCGCGATCCTCAAGGCGACCGAGGGAAAGAGCTTCGTGGACCCGCGTGCGGAAAAGAACCTCGCCCGGTGCCGTGAGGTGGGCATCGTGGCCGGGATGTACCACTTCTACCGCCACGACGTAGACCCCGCGGCACAGGCGAAGCACTTCCTCGCCAACCTGGGTGCCCGGGAGCCCGGCGATCTCCTTCCGGCCATCGACGTGGAGGCGCCGGGCGATGGCGGCGGGCCGATCACCTATCCCAGGTCCGAGGTCGTCGCACGGGTGAAGGTGGTGGTCGACGCCGTGGAAGCGGCGATCGGCCGCGCGCCGATGATCTACACGTATCCGTCCGCCTGGAAGGAGCTGACCGACAACTCCACGGCGTTCGCCGGCAGGTGCCCCCTCTGGATCGCGAGCTACGGCGGGGCCACGCCTAAGCTGGTGGGCGGCTGGACGAAGTACACGGTGTGGCAGTACACCGACCAGGGCACGGTGAACGGAATCGGCGGTGGCGTGGACCGCGACCGCTTCAACGGCGGTGCCGCCGAGCTGGCCGCGGTCCGCATCGGCACACTGACGCAGGGGGCGCTGACGAAGGGCGGCAAGGCCGTCTTCAACCAGGACGGCAGGGTTCGCGTGGCCGCGGGGGTGAACTCGGACGAGGTGGGGGTGCTGCGCGGTGGCACCCAAGTGGCGATCACCGATGGGCCGCAGCTGGTCGACGGCCGAGACTGGTGGAAGATCGACAACGGCGCCGGTACCGCGGGCTGGTCCAGCAGCAAGGTCCTGAGCCCCGCCTGAACGGCCTCGGCACGCACCGTAAGCCATGCGGGCCGACGATCACCTGATCGCCGGCCTCGCTCTATTCCGGGTGCTGGCCGCGAGCGGCTACGAGGCCGGCTTGAACACGGTGCGAAAGGCACGCAGCGCCGCAGGGTGATAGATCGTGGCGTGCTTCTCCTCCGGCATCGGGTGGTAGAACCAGCGCAGGCCGCGCGCTTCGCTGGCCCGGAGGTCCGCCGCCAGCGTGCGGATGGGCTCCTCCAGCCCGGCATCCCCGCTGCTGGCCAGGTATACCGTCTTCCCCGCGACGGGCTGCGCGCGAAGGCGTTCGCCCGCGCCGCGCACCAGCGCCTGGCCGTTCCACCAGAGGCTGGGATCGAAGGCGATGTAGGTGTCGAACAGCGCGGGCTCGAGCAGGAAGGTTTCCACGACGAACAGGCCGGCCAGCGATTCGCCCACGATGGCCGTTTCGTCGGTCGTCCGGTAGCGCTCGCGGATGCGTGGCATCAGTTCCGTACGGATGAACGTGCGGAACGCCGCCGAGCCGCCGACGCGCGGCGCGATCCGCCTGTCGGCCTCCACCGTGGTCGGCCCAGTCATGTCGCGGCGGCGCTCGGTGTTCTCGATTCCGATGAGGATGAACGGGCGCATCGTCCCGTTGCCGACGCCCACCTGCACCAGCCCCGCCACGTGCAGAAAATCCTCCGCCATCCCGCCGTCGGGCATGTAGAGCACGGGAAAGCGGTGCGCCGCGGCTTCCTGGTATCCGGGCGGCAGATACACGTTGATGCGCCGCGTCTCGTTCAGCGCGGCGGACGGCATCGTGAACGTCTCGCCGATCGAGAGCGGTCCCGCGTCGGCCTGCGCGGCGGGAGTGGGGGCGGCCTGCACCGGGCCGGGGGCGACCTGCGCGGGTGTGGTGCAGGCGCCGCTCAGGCACAGGGCGGCTACCGCGATTGCACGTCTCATCTCGATATCCAATTCGTCAGGGGTGTCAGGTCGCGTTCAATCTCGTAAGCCGCCGCTACAGGCATCGGGCGAGGGCCTGCACGCCGGCGCGGATGGCGTCCGGGGCGAGTGCGCCGTACCCGAGCACCAGGCCACGCGCCGCGGGCGGGCCCACGTAGTAGCGGGCGAGCGGGTGCACGTCCACGCCTTCCTCCGCGGCGCGCGCGGCGGTGCGGACGTCGTCCTCGGCATCCGCGAGGTAGCCGACGACGTGCATCCCGCCATCGGCCGGGCCCAGGCGCATCCGTCCGGCCAGCGTGCGGTTCACCTCGTCCACCAGCACGTCGCGCCGCTCGCGGTACAGGCCACGCAGCCGGCGGACGTGCACGCCGAAGTGCCCCTCGGCGAAGAACTCGGCGAGCGCGACCTGGTGAAGGAGCGCCGTGTGCCCATCCAGCAAGCCGCGCGCGATGGTGAAGGGCGCCACCAAGTCCGCGGGGACGATGGCGTAGGCCAGGCGGATGGACGGAAACAGCACCTTGCTGAAGGTGCCCGTGTAGACCACCCGCGCGTCCTGGTCGATGCCCTGGATGGCCGCCGGGGAGCGTCCATCGAAGCGGAACTCGCCGTCGTAGTCGTCCTCGATGATCCAGGCGCCGGCGCCCCGCGCCCAGTCCAGCAGCTCCAGCCGCCTTTCCAGGCTCATCGTTACGCCCAGCGGATACTGGTGCGAGGGCGTCACGTAGGCCAGCCGCGCGTCGGGGGCGGCACGCACGCCCTCGCTCACCTGCAGCCCGTCGCCATCTACCGGCACCGGAACGATGCGCGCACCGTTGAGGATGAACGCCGCCCGCGCCCCGGGATAGCCGGGCTCTTCCAGCCACACCGCGTCGCCGGGATCCGTAAGCACGCGGATGGCCACGTCCAGCGCCTGTTGCGAGCTCGTGAGAACGATCACCTGTTCCGGCTGGCACATCACGCCGCGCGACGTGGCCACGTACGACGCGATCGCCTCGCGCAGCGGCCCATATCCCGCCGGATCGCCGTACCCAAGGCTGCGCCGCCCCAGCCGCCGCATGCCGCGGGAAACGAGGCCACGCCAGATGTCCAGCGGAAAGGCTTCCACGGCGGCCGAGCCCCCCGAAAAGGCACGCGGCACGCTGGGATCCGCCGAGAACGACGACGGAGTGAAGGCGGCAGCGCGGGCGGCGAGGCGGCGTGCAGCGGAGGGAAGCGCGGCCCGTGCCGAAGGTTCGGGCTGCAGCACCCGATCGATGATCGCGACGTACGTCCCGTCGCCCGTGCGCCGCTCGATGAACCCCTCGGCGCGGAGCCGCGAGAACGCCTCTTCCACCGTGTTTCGCGACACCGCCAGGTCGGAAGCGAGCGACCGCGTGGAGGGGAGGCGCACCCCGGGTGCCAGGCGGCGGGCGAGAATGGCGCCGCGAAGGGAGCGATAGATCTGCAGGTTGAGCGGCGCGGCGTTCCGCTGAAGCTCCAGCACCTCCAGTCCCACCCCGCCGGGCTTCTTCGGCACGCCGTACCCCACTGACAATGGTCCTGCAGATACGTGGATAACGGCCCTTCCCGCCAGACCGTTCTCGTTTATTATGAGAGCAGCAATCGATGGATGCAAGCACCCCCAATCGCACGCCGCCCATGATTCCGCGCCCCGATGCATCCGAGCATCCCCCGTACTTCAGCCGCTACGTCGGGCTCGTCCCCGACGGCGACGTGCTGCTCACGCTGCGATCCCAGCTGGCCGGCACGCTGGCGTGGATGCGGGGCATGGATGAGGGGGATGGTGGATATCGTTATCTTCCCGGGAAGTGGAGCATCCGCCAGGTGCTGGGGCACGTGATCGACACGGAGCGGGTGATGGCGTATCGCGCGCTCCACTTTGCCCGGGGCGACGCGGCGCCGCTGCCCTCCATGGACCAGGACCAGTTCGTGGCGGGCGCCGACTCCGACGCCCGCACGATCGCGGACTTGGGCGAAGAGTTCGAGCATGTGCGCCTCGCCACGATCGCGCTCTTCCGCCCGTTGTCAGCCGAAGCGCTCGCCCGCCGCGGCCTCGCCAGCGACGCGGAATGCTCGGTGCGCGCACTGGCGTGGATCATCGCCGGGCACGAGCTTCACCATGGCGCCATCCTCCGTGAGCGGTACCTTCCCGGACTCGTCAGCGCGTCCGGAGCGGGCGCACATGCGTAGCCGGCGGCCCAGCTCCGCATCTCGCAAAGTCACACCTCGAAGGACGATCATGTTCAGGACGATCTTGATCAGCGCAGCGGCGGCGGTTCTCCTCACGCTCGGTGAGGCGAACGCGCAGGTGGTGAACCTCTGGCCCGGCGTGGCGCCCGGCTCCGAGAGCTGGACGCACCAGGAGAAGGTGTACGAGGATACGCCGGTCGGCACGGTGATCCAGAACGTGGTGACGCCCACCCTGACGGCGTTCCTTCCGGACTCGTCCAACGCGACCGGGACGGGGGTGATCATCGCCCCCGGCGGAGCGTTCATCGCGCTGACCGTCAGCCTGGAGGGCGCCGACCTGGCGCGCTGGCTTCAGCAGCGGGGGATCGCCGCGTTCGTGCTCAAGTACCGCACGGTGGAGCAGAAGGGCGAGGGCATTCCGCAGATGGACATGGACACCGCGGGACGGTACGGCATCGCGGATGGGATCCAGGCCCTGCGCGTGGTGCGGCGGCACGCGGCGGAGTGGGGGATTTCTCCCGACCGCGTGGGGATGATCGGCTTTTCCGCCGGGGCCATGGTCACCAGCGGGGCGCTGCTGCAGCCGGACAGCGCGGCGCGCCCCAGCTTCGCGGCGATGGTCTACGGGGGACCGCTGGGCGTGATTCCCGCGATCCCGGCCCGGCTGCCACCCACCTTCCTGGCGTGGGCCCAGGACGACCGCGTGTCGCGGGGGCGGGTGGTCCGCTTTCACGATGCCCTTCTCGCCGCGGGCATCCAGCCCGAGGTGCACGTCTTTGCCACCGGCGGCCACGGCTTCGGCACGCGCAAGCAGGGGACGAGCAGCGACCACTGGGTAGACGTGTTCTACTTCTGGCTGCAAGCGCAGGGACTTACGACCCGCGCGACGGCAGCGGGCGGATCGTAGCCGCGGATCATCACTCCCCGCCACACCTGGTTCATCATGCAGACCACCCGCGCTTCGGCGCCGCCCCCCGCCGATCCCCCGCACGCACCCGCCGCCACGCCGAAGAAGCGGGTGGACGCGGTAGACGTGCTGCGCGGACTGGTGATGGTGCTGATGCTGCTGGACCACACGCGCGAGTTCGTGCACCGCGACGCGCCGCTGTTCGACGCCGCGAACCTGGACCGCACCACCGTCGCGCTCTTTTTCACCCGCTGGGTGACCCACTTCTGCGCGCCCATCTTCGTGCTGCTGGCGGGGACGGGCGTGGCGCTGCAGCTGCGCCGCGGAAAGTCGAAGGCGGAGATCTCCCGCTTCCTGGTCTCGCGCGGCTTCTGGCTGGTGGTGCTGGAGTTCACCCTCGTGCGCTTCGGGATCGCGTTCGACCTGGACTACGGCGCGTTCCCGGGGATGCTGCAGGTGATCTGGGCGATCGGCGTTTCGATGATCGTGCTCGCCGCGTTCGTCCACCTGCCGGTAGTGGCGACGGGCGCGGTGGGCGTGGCGATCATCGCGCTGCACAACCTGGCGGATCCCATCGTGGTGCAGGGGTGGGGCGGTCCGGGCACGCCAGGCCCCGATGCCCTCGGCACGCTGTGGATGGTGCTTCACCAGCCCGGCTTCATCCTGCTGTTCGGCGCGCCGGCGCTGGTGGCGTATCCCCTGGTTCCCTGGCTGGGTGTGATGCTGGCGGGCTACGCGCTCGGTGGCGTGTACGGGTGGGAGCCGGAGCGGCGCCAGCGCTTCCTGGCGCGGCTGGGCGTGGCGATGATCGTGCAATTCGTGCTGCTGCGCGCCACCAATGTGTACGGCAATCCCGCTCCGTTCGCGGTGCAGAAGGACGCGGCGTTCACCGTCCTGTCGTTCCTGAACACGAACAAGTACCCGCCGTCGCTCCTGTTCGTGCTGATGACGCTGGGGCCGGCGCTGCTCGCGCTGGCGTGGCTGGAGCGCGTGCCCCGCGGCCGCGTGGGGCGGGTGCTGGTGATCTTCGGCCGCGTTCCGCTCTTCTTCTACGTGCTGCAGTGGTTCGTGGCGCACGCCATGGGGCTGGGGCTGTCGCTGGCGGCCGGCAGGCCCACGGCCCACCTGTTCGGGTTTCCGGGCGGCACCCCGCCGCAGCCCGGCGCCGGGTTCGGCCTGGGCGCAACCTACCTGGCCTGGGCCGCCGGCGTGGCGCTCCTCTACCCGCTCTGCCGCTGGTTCGCGGCGGTCAAGCAGCGCCGGACGGAGTGGTGGTTCAGCTACCTGTGAAGACGGGCCCCGCTCCACCCCGCCCGCCGTCGCGTGCCGCCAAGCTCTTCCCACCGCGTGCTTTGCGCCCTCGCGCAGCCGATCCCACCGCTCACCTGTAGCCAATTCGGACACGGCGACTGAATCCGCCGCCGCCAAGCCGTTTTTCGGGGACGCCGCCGGTCGAATGTCCCAGAATCGGTCACCCTGCCACGGTGCGGCCCAGTTGTGCTATTATCCATAATTGCACGTCCGCGATACACTTAGCGGATGTGCCGAGCCGCGGCGCGGTGTTCGCCTACCTTGGGCCGGCTGCGGCAAGCGAACGGTGATTCCAGGCGCCGATCCGGCGCATTTTCCAGGAGGTCGCGATGTACGGCAGCACTCACCCATGGGTCCCCCGCGCCTCCGCGCCGGGCCGCGTGTCGGCCCTGCACGAGGCGGAGATGCTGGACATGCCGGCCGAGGAGTGCCTGGACCGGCTCACCCGGCTGGCGGCCGGCCTGCTGGAAACGCCCGCCGCCCTGGTGAACCTGCTGGACGACGAACGCGAGTTCTGCAAGAGCGCGTTCTGCAGCGCCGGGAAGTACGCCGCCGGCCAGAGCAGCCCGCTGGAGCGCTCCTTCTGCCTTCACGCGGTGGTCTCCAGGCGCCCCGTGGTCATCCCCGACGCGCGGCTCGATCCGCGGGTGAGCAGGCACCCCGCCGTCATCCGTGGGGAGATCGGGTCGTATCTGGGGATTCCGCTGATCACGCGCGACGGCCACGCCATCGGCAGCCTGTGCGTGCTGGATGCGGTGGCGCGCGAGTGGACGGCGCGCGACGTGGCGCTGCTCTCGGACCTGGCGAGCTCCGCCGCGAGCGAGATCGACCTTCGCCGGGAGCTCCTCAAGCGCAGCCGCTACGAGGCCGCGCTGGAGCTGGAGCGCGCGTGCCTGGAACAGCTCTTCACCAGTGCCCCCGACGGGCTGGTGCTGCTGGACCCGCACGACCGGGTGCTGCGCGTGAACCCCGAGTTCACGCGGATGTTCGGCTACTCGGAAGAAGAGGTGGTGGGCAGGACCATCAACTCGCTGATCGTTCCTGACGGAAGCCAGGGCGACGCCACCGATCTCACGAGCCGGGTCGCGGCGGGCCAGCGGGTGGCGGCCGAGGTCACCCGGCGCCGCAAGGACGGCACGCCGGTCAGCGTGTCCGTCCTGGGCGCGCCCATCGAGGTGGAACGCGGGCAGGTGGGGGTCTACGGCATCTACCGCGACATCGGCGCGCGGAAGGAGATCGAGCGGCTCAAGGAGCAGATCCCCGCCATCGTCTGCCACGAGCTGCGCACCCCGCTCACCGCCCTGCGCGGGTCGCTGGGGCTGCTGGCCGGCGGGCTCATGACCGCACGCCCCGAGCGCGGCCGGGAAATGCTCGACATGGCGGTGCGCAACACCGAGCGGCTGCTCCGGCTGGTGGCCGACCTGCTGGACATGGAACGCCTGAACGCGGGCCACGTGTCGGTGGAGGCGCGCTGGTACCCGGCCGACGAGCTGATCGCGCAGGCGCTGGAGGTGGTGCGGCCCGCGGCTGAGGCGGCCGGCGTGTGGCTGATCGCCCACTCGGCGAAGACGCGGGTCTGGTGCGACCCCGACCGCATCGTGCAGGTGCTGATCAACCTGGTGGCCAACGCGGTGAAGTTCTCGCCCGCCGGCGCCACCGTATGGCTGGGGGTGGAAGAGGCGGGGCCGGAGGTGGTCTTCTCCATCCGCGACCAGGGACGCGGCATCCCGGCCGAGAAGCTGTCGGCCATCTTCGAGCCGTTCGAGCAGGTGGAGATGATGGACAGCCGCGAGAAGGGCGGCACCGGGCTGGGGCTCGCCATCTGCAGGCGCATCGCCGACCTGCACCGGGGGCGCATCTGGGTGGATAGCGCGCCGGGGGTGGGCAGCACCTTCTTCCTGGGGCTCCCCGCGCCGGGGGACGGGCGCGCCGAGCGCACCGGCGCCGAGCGTCCGGCGCCGGTCCCTGCGTCACGGGTCTGATCCCGCCGCGTATCCGATCTTTTCCACCGCGGCCAGGAACTCCGCGGCCGAAACCGGCTTCGCGAGCGCGGGCACGCGGGCCTCGGCCAGCGTGCGGGCCGCCTGGGCGCTGGCGATGTCTCCCGTGAGGAAGAGCACCCGCCGCTCCAGTCCGTCGCCCCGCGCCTGCAGCCGTTTCAGCAGCTCCTCGCCATCCAGCCCGGGCATGCGCAGGTCGGACACGATCACGTCGTAGCCCCGCTCGTCCGATTCCAGGATCTGGAGCGCCTGCCCGCCTTCCGCCGCCTCGTCGGCGTGGTGGCCGCGGCGGCGCAGAATGCGGACGAGCACCCGCCGTACGGGGTCCTCGTCGTCCACCACCAGCACGCGGAGCGGGGCGCCGGGGGGCTCGTCGCTACGCGCCGGCGCCGGAACCGGCGCGGGGGCGGCGGCACTCGCCGGAAGGTCGATCCGGAAGGTGGTTCCCCGCCCCACTTCGCTGTCGACCCGGATCTCGCCCCCGTGCTCCGTGACGATGCTGTGCACCAGCGAAAGGCCCAGCCCGGTCCCCTGCCCGGGTGCCTTGGTGGTGAAGAACGGGTCGAAGATGCGGTCGAGGTAATGGCCTGGGATGCCCGTTCCCGTGTCGGTGATCTCGACGGAAACCCCCTTCGGCGCGGGGCGCGTGCGCACGGCCAGGCGGCGCTCGCCGCCGCTGTCGCCCATGGCCTGCTCCGCGTTGACGACCAGGTTCAGCAGCACCTGCTCCAGCTGGCCGCGGTCGGCCGAAACGATGGGGAGCCCCTGGGCCAAGTCCTCGCTCGTTTCCACGTTCCGCGTCGTAAGCGAGTACGCCCGGGTCTTCAGGACGTGGCGAACCACGTCGTTCAGGTCGATCGGCTCGCGCGTGCCGGTTTCCTCCTGCGTGTCGCGCGCGACGGCCCGCAGGTCCGAGACGATGTTCGCCATCCGCTCCGCCTCGCGGATGATCGTGCGCAGGTCGTCGCGCTCGGACTCCGAGCGGGCGTCCAGGAGCAGCATCTGCGCAAAGCCCAGCACCGCGCTCAGCGGGTTGTTCAGCTCGTGGGCCACGCCCGCCACCAGCGTGCCGATTCCCGCCAGCCGCTCGGCGCGGCGCAGGTGCCTCTCGTGGGCGATGGCTTCGCTGGCGTCCTGGATGATGGTGAAGAAGAGGGTGCGGCCCTGGTCCTCGACCCCGCCGGCGAAGGTATCGAGAACGATGATCGCGTCGTCGGAAAGCCGCCGCCTGCGCACGCGTCCGCTCCAGCTCCCCGTGTTCCGCACCGTCGCCAGCATGTGCTCGAACTCGCGGCGCGCGTCGTCGTCCGGAAGGAACGCGTCCACGGTGGGTGCCGGGTCGGCGCTGGCATCATAGCCCAGCAGCCGACCGTGCGTACGGTTGGAGAACACCCAGTCGCCCTCGGCGGTGACGATGCTGACCCCCTGCTCGTTGAGGCCTTCGAGGGCGCTGGCCAGCAGGTGCATCTTCTGCTCGCGCGACCGCTCGTCGGTAACGTCCCGCTGCACCCCCACGAAGTGGGTGAGCGACCCCATCTCGTCCTGGATGGGGGTGATGGAAAGGCGGTTCCAGAAGGGCGTTCCGTCGCTGCGGTAGTTGAGCAGCTCGGTGCGGATGGGCTCCGCCGCCCGGAGCGCTCGTCCGATTCCGGCGACCGCTGCCGGGTCGGTGCCGGGGCCCTGCAGGAAGCGGCAGTTGGTGCCCACGACCTCGGCGGCCCGGTAGCCTGTCATGCGCTCGAACCCCGGGTTCACGTAGACGATGGGGTCGTCGGGCTGGTGCGGATCGGTGATGATGATCCCTTCATCGACCGCCGCGATGGCGCGGTCGCGCAGCCTCAGGTCCTGCTCCACCGACTTCGCCTGCGTCACGTCGACCATCACCCCCGCCAGCTCGCGCCTTCCCCCCACGTTCACCACCTTCACGATGTCGCGCAGCCAGACCGTGCGCCCGTCGGCGGCGATCATCCGGTAGTCGCACGTGCGCGGTACGTTGTTCCTTGCCGCTTCCCTGCACAGCGCCACCGCCCAGGCGCGGTCGTCTTCGTGGATGTGCCCGGACCAGAAGCCCGGGTCGC
Source organism: Longimicrobium sp. (assembly GCF_036388275.1). Classification (NCBI taxonomy): domain Bacteria; kingdom Pseudomonadati; phylum Gemmatimonadota; class Longimicrobiia; order Longimicrobiales; family Longimicrobiaceae; genus Longimicrobium; species Longimicrobium sp. The sequence continues at coordinate 55,623 of NZ_DASVSF010000059.1, read as the reverse complement.
GCGTCCACATCTCCAGCGGATAGCCGAGCAGGACCTCCGCCTCCTGGCTCACGTAGGTGAACTGGAGGGTGTCGGGGTCGCCCTGCCACACGATGGCCCCCACGGACTCCAGGAGCATCTCGAACTTCCGCTCGGCGGAATACCGCGCCAGCTGCGCCCCGTGCCGCTCGACGGCGTACCGGATGGAGCGCTCCAGCATCGTCGCGTTGAGCCCGGCCTTGGCCAGGTAGTCGACGGCCCCGGCGCGCATGGCGACCACGTCGGTCCCGGTGTCGTCGCGGCCGGTGAGCAGGATCACGGGGGGCGTGGTCTCCGCCAGGGGCATGCGGCCCAGAAAATCCAGCGCGGTGTGCCTGCCCAGGCGGTAGTCCAGCAGCACCACGTCGAACTCCCCACCCGCCAGGGTGCGCAGCCCTTCTGCGCAGGTGGCGGCCCATACGAGCTCGAAGGCGGCCCCGGACACGTCCGACAGCAAGCCGCGGGTGATCACGAAGTCGTCTTCGTCGTCCTCCACCAGGAGAACGCGAATCGGGTGGCCCGGGGCGGCGGCTGGCCCGGTCATGGCGCGGGAGTCGTGCAGAGTCGCATTGAGGCCCTGGGCCACGCGCTGCGAGGATGGAGCATTCCGGCACCCGCGGAGTGAAACTACGTCCCGGCGATGTGCCGGAGGCAGGAAGGCCGCCACGCCAGGGGGCATGACCCCGGGCGATCTCGAACGGGCAGCCGGAACTGGAAGTGCGCGCATCGGCAACGCGCGACGTTCAGGTCCGCAGGTAATAATAATCCATAAGGAGCGATCCGCAATGTATTTTTGACGGCGGATTCTGGAGGGGTGCGAGTCTCCCTGAAGCCTGGGGAGTGTGTGAGTGCGAAGGTGCGAAGGTGCGAAGGTGCGAAGGTGCGAAGAAGCCTTGGATGTCATCCTGAAGGAGCGGCCACCCCGAACCCGCCGCCGCACCGCCCTCCGCAGCGACTGAAGGATCCGCCACACAGTCCGCGGGGAGCGCCATAGCCGACGCGTGCCGAAGCCCGGGGTCTCCTTCTCCTCCGTGCCCTCCGTGCCCTCCGTGTGAGAACCCCTCTGTCGAATCGAGGCCTCCACGGGCAAATGAATTCGCTGCAACAGGCACACGATGTCCACCTTCGTGGACTCCCTGCTGCCGGGTGGGTTGGGGTCGGGTGGCGCGACCTTGCTTCCTGGCAGCCTCTGTCTCTCCACCACCACTTCGGCGGGTGAGACGCGGTGGCTCGTGTGCTCAGGTTCGTGCGCCCGGCCTGGCGCGCGGGTCGTCCAGCACGGCCCGCACCTGCGTGAGGATGCTGCTGGGCGTGAAGGGCTTCTGCAGGAAGTGCGTGTCGGAGGTGTGGATTCCCCGCCTCAGCATCTCGTCGTCGGTGTAGCCCGACATGTAGAGCACGGGAACGCCGCCGATGAGCGCGCGGAGCTCCTCCGCCACCGCCGGGCCGCTCATTCCCGGCATCACCACGTCCGTGATCACCAGGTCGAAGGCCGCACCCTCGCGCCGCGCCAGCTCCAGCGCCTCGGCGCCGTCCCGTGCGTCGATCACCGTGTAGCCCTGGCGCGTCAGCACCCGGCGCGTCAGGGAGCGCACCGCCACCTCGTCCTCGATCAGCAGGATGGTTTCCCGCCCCCCCGGAAGGGGCGGGGGCGCCTCCGCCGCGGGTTGGTCCGCCGATGCCAGCAGCGGCAGGTACACCCGCACCTCGGTACCGGCGCCCGGGGCGCTGTCGACGAAGATGAACCCGTCGCTCTGCTTCACGATGCCGTAGACGGTGCTGAGCCCCAGCCCCGTGCCGGTTCCCGGCGGCTTGGTGGTGAAGAACGGCTCGAAGACCCGCTGCCGTACCTCTTCCGGCATTCCCATCCCGGTGTCGCTCACCATCATCACGGCGTACCGCCCCGGGGGGAGCGCCCCGTCCAGCCCTTCGTCCCCGCCGCCGACCTCCGCCTGGTGCGTCTCCATCACCACCCGCCCATGGGTACCCGCGATGGCGTCGCGGGCATTCACGACCAGGTTCAGCAGCACCTGCTCCAGCTGCCCGGGATCTGCCTCTACCTGCGCCGCCGCGGCGTTGGCCTTGAACCGCAGCTCGACGTCTTCGCCGATCAGCCGCTTGAGCATGGGCAGCATGCCGCCGACCAGCGCCGTAAGGTTCACTGCCTGCGGCTTCAGGATCTGCCTGCGGCTGAAGGCCAGCAGCTGGCGCGTCAGCCCGGCGGCCCGCTCGGCCGCCTCGCCGATCTGCTCGATGTCTTCGAGGACGGCGGGGTCCGCCAGGTCGGCCTTCAGCAGCTCGACCGTTCCCGAAATCACCGTCAGCAGGTTGTTGAAGTCATGGGCCACGCCCCCGGCCAGCTGCCCCACCGCGTCCATCTTCTGCGACTGGCGCAGCTGCTCCTCGAGGTTGCGGCGTTCGGTGATGTCGAACGACACCCCCACCACCCCCACCAGCTCCCCGGACGGACCCGGGATGGGGGTGTTGGTGACCTGGGCCAGGAACGACGTTCCGTCCTTTCTCCGGACCCGGAACTGCCCGGACCAGCTGACCCCGGCCATGAGTGCCTCCAGCACGCGCGCGGCCTCGGCCGCCGTCTCTTCCGAGGGCGTCACCTCCAGGACCGGCCGGCCCAGCACCTCGTGCCGCGCCCAGCCGTAGAGCTGTTCCGCGAAGTGGTTCCAGTAGGTGATCCGGCCATCCACGTCGGTGGCGATCACCGCCTGCTCCACGGTATCCAGCAGGAGCGCCTGGTGGTGCAGCGCGGCGTCGGCGGCCTCGCGCTCGCTCACGTCGAGCATGGCCCCGATGATCCGCTCCGGGCGGCCATCCGCGCGGCGCACGAGGTGGGCACGGTCGTAGACGCGGGCGTACGAGCCGTCTGCCCGGCGGAAGCGGTAGTCCGCGGACCAGAAGAGGTCGTCACCCTCCAGGAAGTCCTCGATACTGGTCCTCACCCGGGGAGCGTCGTCGGGATGCAGGTTCGACGCGAACCACTCGAACGTAGGGGGGACCTCCGCGGGTGAGTAGCCCAGGACCCCCACGGCCTTGTTCCGCGTGACCCGGTCCTCGATGGGATCCCAGTCGTAGATGATGTCGTTGGTGGCCAGGCTCACCAGGTGGTACCGCTCTTCGCTGGCCCGCAGCGCGTCGAGCGCGGCGCGCTGCTCCGTGACGTCGTCGATGACGACCACCCCCGCGATGACGGATCCCTCGGCGTCCAGCACCGGCGTGGCGCAGAGGCGAGCGATGCCCGGGCTGCCGTCGGCGCGCACCACGCGGACCTCCTCCGGCCCCACGGGCTCGCCGGTGCGGAGCGCCCGCGACAGCGGCCACTCGTCGGCCTGCACCCTGCGCCCGTCGGGGTGAAACGCCACCCATTCCCCGTACTCCCCAACGGAGGCGGACGGGCGGTACCCGTGGCCGAAGATGCGGTCGATCTCCTTGTTGCCCATCAGCAGCTGGCCGGACGGAGCTTCGGCGATCACCACGCCCACCGGAAGCTGCCGCACCACGGCTTCCAGGAGGGCGTGCTTGGTCGCCAGGCGCTCCAATAGCTCGGCCGCCTCGCGCTCCCTTGCCTTGCGTTGGGAGATGTCGCGGAAGTACACGTGGATTCCGCCCTCGTCCGCCGGATAGGCATGCACCTCGAACCAGCTGTCGAACGGGGGAAAGTATTCTTCGAACACGCGCGGGCTGCCCTCGGCGGCCACGCGGCGGTACTCCGTCTCGAACCGGCTGCCCAGCGTCGCCGGGAAGGCCTCCCACAATACGCGCCCCAGGATTTCGGACTTGCCGCGGCGCAGCTGAAGCTCGGCCCGCGGGTTTACGTACGTGAAGCGCCAGTCGTCATCGATGGACATGACGGCGTCGGTCACGCTTTCCAGGATTCCGATGATGCGCGCGTGGGCCGCGGACAGCTCCCGGCTGGAGGCATGGATGGCGGTGGTGTCGCGCAGCACCGCGAGCACGGATACGACTTCGCCGTCCGGGCCGAACTCGGGGTTGATGCGCGCGTTGTACACGCGGGCCGAGGCTCCCTCGCCCAGCACGAACTCCGCTTCGTGGGGCTGGGCGCTGCGCAGCACTTCGGCCATGGCCGTGTGGCACGCCGGCGTTCCCGGCGCCCCCCGGGTGAATTGGTCCAGGGCCAGGCCCCGCACCGATTCCGCCGCGCCGCCGTGCACCCGCAGCGCCGCCGGGTTGGCGTACAGCAGGCACAGGCCGCGGTCCAGGCGCAGGATGGCGTCGGAGGTGTTCTCGGTGACGGTGCGGAACTGCTGCTCCTGCGCGACCAGCGCGTCCTGGGCGCCCCGCAGCAGGTACGTCACCTGGCTGCGCGGGTCCACCAGGGCGTCCACCTGCCCGCCCGTGGTCGTCTCGATTTCCTGGAGAATGGCGCCCAGGCGCGAGATCAGCTCGGGCAGGCGCTCCGGCGCCGCCGCGTGCGCGCTCATCGGCGTGGCCCGGAGAGAATGCCCGCGGCGGCTCCGACGGCGCGCGTTCCGAGCCGTTGAATCCGTCGCGAATGTTCTGCAGGTGCGGCCGGGGGCGAGATGAAGCGCCGTGCGTGCATAAACAACCTTTTCTTTTGCCGACAACCGAAGAAACCAGCCTGCGGCGCCGCTGAAGACGGGGCGAGGAGCGGCAGGAATGCGGGGGTAGTGGAGGATACCAGATTCTTTCGGGGCAATCAAGGGATGAGCGAGAGCTTGAACGAAGCCTCCACAGCTCCGTTCGCGGGGATGGACGGGTTCTACTCCAGCGTGTCGCTGCAGCGCGCGACCGACGACTACGCGTTCCTGGCCGTGGAGATGAACGGGGAGGTGCTGCCGGCGGGGCACGGCTACCCGGTACGGGTGATCCTGCCGGACCTGTACGGCAAGAAGCAGCCGCGCTGGCTCAAGCGCATCACGCTGCTGGAGGACTAACGCACCACGTCGTACTGGGAGCGCCGCCTGTGGAAGGGCGGCAACCCGGTCAAGACGATGTCGCGGTTCGACCGGCGGGAGCGGCTGGCCGCGGACCGCCCCGCCGAGCTGACCGGGATGGCCTTCGCGGGGCACGCGGCGTTCGCGGAGTGGAGGTTTCTCTCGACGGCCGCGCACACTGGGAGCCCTGCGAGCTGGTGACGGGAGAGCGGCCGCACGTGTGGTCCCTCTGGCGCTACACCTGGCTCCACCCGTCCGCAGGGCGGCGCACCCTGCTCGTCCGCGCCACCGACGGTACCAGCGCGATGCAGACCGCCGGGTGCCGGGGCCGCTTTCCTGGCGGCACCTCCGGCTACGACCGCATGGAAGTGTTCAGCTCCAGCGGGTGAGCTCTGCCGCGCCCCGGCGTAACGGACGATCGTTGGCGCACATCATCCATCGATCAGGTCGACCGGCTTCCCCTTCTTGGAGAACTTCAGGTTCAGCACCTCGACGAAGACCGAGAAGCCCATCGCGAAGTAGATGTACCCCTTGGAGACGTGGACCTCGAACGCTTCGGCGACCAGCGTCATGCCGATCAGCAGCAGGAACGACAGGGCGAGCATCTGCACGGTCGGATGTGCCTGCACGAAGCGCCCCAGCGGCTCCGCGAACGCCAGCATCACCGCCATCGCGATCACCACCGCGATGACCATCACCCGGATGTCCTCCGCCATGCCCACGGCGGTGATCACGCTGTCCAGCGAGAAGATGAGGTCCATCGCCACGATCTGCGCGATCACCGCGCCGAACGTCGCCTTCACCGACGTGGGTGTCCCGGCGCTCGCCCCCTCCAGCTTGTGGTGGATCTCGGTGGTCGCCTTCGCGAGCAGGAACAACCCTCCCAGCAGCAGGATGAGGTCGCGGCCCGAGATCTCCTGCCCAAGCACGCTGAACAGGGGGCGCGTCAGGCCGATGATCCAGCTGATGACGAGCAGCAGGCCCACTCGCATCCCCAGGGCGAGGCCCAACCCGATCTTCCGTGCGCGCGGCTGCTGTTCGGGGGGCAGCTTGCCGGCGAGGATCGTGAGGAAGACCAGGTTGTCGATCCCGAGGACGATTTCGAGCAGCGCCAGCGTGGCGAGGGCGACGAGTGCTTCACTGGACAGCAGCCATTCCATTCGATTTGCCTCGGCTCATTGTGGGTTCGGTAGAGGGTCCGGCTCGCCGGCCGCCCGGCACGGCGGCAAGGAGGGAAGCGGCCGGCCGGGTGCCGGAGCCAGCTACCCCGTGTGACGCGCCGCGCGGCGACCACGCAGGATTCGCGCGACACGGTACGCGTACGCGGCCAGCACGACAACGGCGGAGCTCACCTGCCGACAGCGGGGCCGACCCGCGCCCTCTCAGGGAAGGGTGCAGGAAAGCCGCGCAACGGTGGCGGGGTCCTTCTTCCTGCCCCCTTCGCTCGTCAGGACCAGCGATCCGTCCGGGGTGAAGCCGATCCCTTCTCCCTGCTTTTCATCCAGCTCCCCCAAGTCCACGCGCAGGGGAGACGCCGCGCCGCTCCCGGCCAGCGCCGCCGCGGGAAAGATCATCGCCTCACCCAGGGTGCGCAGCACCACCCAGCGCCCATCGGCGCTCGCGTCGGCGCCGGTGATGCGCTCCGGCTTTCCCACCCTGTCCGGCGAGAGCGTGCGGAGGAGTTCCAGCGTGGCCTCGGCCCCCGCGCCGGCGGGCGCGCGGTACAGGGCGATCGGCCCGCTCTCCCCCTTGGTGACCACGTGGATCGCCCCGTTCAGCACGAACATGGCTTCCGCGTCGTGGGCACCGTCGGGGTAGCGCAGCCGGAGGGGGGCGGCGGGAGCGGTTTCGGATGCGCCGGGAGCGGGCTCCGCGACGCGGTACACGGTGACGGACCCGCGCTTCGCGTCGTTGTCGCCGATGTCCGCCACGTACAGGCAGTCGCCGCCCGCGGGGCACGGCGCCAGCGCGATGTCTTCCCAGTCTTGCACCGACGCCCCCGAGACGCGGACGCGGCCGGCGGTGCGCCCCTGCGCATCTACCGCGTACAGCAGGGGATCCCCGGAATCGTTGTGCGTCCAGAAGAGGCCCGCGTGCGTCCGGCTCACGGCCACGCCGCTGCTCTCGTGGATTTCGTCGCCCAGCGGCCGCGGCGAGCCGTCCACGGTACAGACCGCATGCGCCGGTGGCCGTGCGGCCCCCTCCTCCGGGGGCGGGGCCCCGCCCGCCGGCGGCTCGCCCAGCGCGGCCGCCACCCCCACCGCGGGTCGGCCCGCGCCTGTCGTCGCGTACGCCCCCGCGGCGATCACCAGGAAGACGATGATCAGCACCCCCCCGAACTTGAACAGTCCCCGCTCGCCTTCCATGGACCCACTCCCTTGCTATGGCCGGAACCGCGGGGCGCACGGTGCCGCCGTGCTCCGCGTTCTCCTTTCCAGACGGAGCAGCCGGCCAAAGTGTTGAGACGGGGTGCCGCCGCGGTGGCCCAACGGCGCCACGACGCGGCCGGGACGCGCCACCTCAATCCCGATCGGAAGGCGCGCGCGCCCGCAGCTCGCGCACGCGGCGGTCGAATTCAGCGCGCGCATCCGGCGCCAGCACCGCGCGCATCTCGTCGTACGAATGGTCCACGACACGCTGGATTTCGGGGAGCCGGCTGTCCCAATACGCCTCCAGGCGGTCCTCGCGCCGCTCCCGGATCGCGTCGATCCGGGCCCGCTGCTCCGCCGTCAGCTCGATCCCGGCGAAAAGGCGGTCTTCGGAAGGGGTGGCGTCCTCGTCCAGAAAGTCGAACCAGTCCAGCCCCATCGCCTCTTCCACGGCCATCCCGCCCAGCGCGCCCACCGTGAAGGTCGTCGCCAGGAGCAGCATGCCGACGGCGCGCGCCCGGCTCATCACGGCTGGCCTCCCGCGCGGATGGCCTGCAGCAGCTCCGCGCCGGTGGGCGCGCGGCCTTCCTGCGCGTACGCGGTGGAAACGTCTACCAGCCCGCGCAGGGTTTCCCGGCGCGTTTCGCGGCGCTCCAGCACCACCTCCACGGGCACCAGCAGCAGCACGGCCGCGGCGGCGATGGCCAGCAGGGGCCGCCGCCACCCCGCGATCAGGGCCAGCGGGTCGGGCCGCGCGCGGTGCAGCAGCACGCCGTCCACCCCCGCCATCGTCGCCTGCATCACCGCCTGCCAGCGGCCGGGGTCGCGGGCGGGGTCCAGCGCGGCAAGGTCCAAACGCTCTTCGTCCATCATTCCTCGCCTTTCTCCAGTTCCGGCAGCAGGCTCCGCATGGCTCTCCGTGCGTGGTGCAGGTGCGAGCGCACCGTTCCGGGCGGCAGCCCCATCCGCTCCGCGATTTCGCTGTGCGTCCATCCTTCCAGGTCGTGCAGCAGCAGCACCTCGCGCCGTCCCTGCGGCAGCTCGCCGAGCGCGGCCAGCAGCCGGTTCCGCTCGTCGCCGCGCTCCGCCTGCCGCTGCGGCGACGCCTCTTTCGATTCGATCTCCATCCCCTCCAGCGACAGCACCGGCCGCGCGCGCGCCCGCAGGTGGTCCTGCGCCCGGTTGCGGGCGATCTGGAGCAGCCAGGCGCCAAAGCGCTCCGGGTTGCGGCAGTCGTCGATGCGCTGGATGGCGCTTACGAACGCGTCCTGGCACACGTCGTCGGCGTCCGGCTCGTCGCGGGTGACGGCCAGGGCCACGGCGCGGCAGGCGCGCAGCCACCGCTGGGCCAGCGCCTCCGTGGCCGCGCGCTCTCCGCGCCGCACCCTCGCCACCAGTTGGCCATCAGTCTCGCCCGTCATTCTCCTTTACAGACGCAGGCGGCGGTGAAACTGTTGAGCCAGGGCAGTCGCTTTCCAGGAGCGGATCAGCGCAGCCGCAGCCGGAAGACGAGGGGACGGTGATCGGAGGCGTCGCTGGGCAGCACCCGTGCGCTCTCGCAGCGGGTGGCGCCGGTGACGTAGAGGTAGTCGATCCTGCGGTCCGGCGCGCTGGCGGGAAAGGTCATCGCGTCCCCTGCCCCGCATCCCTCCCACGCATCGCGGAAGCCGGCGCCGCGCAGCTGCTCGTGCACGGCGTTCTCCGGGCGCGCGTTGAGGTCTCCGCCGATCAGCACCGGCATCCCGGGCTCCACGGCCGTCCGCGCGACCTGCAGCACGGTGGCAATCTCCTGCAGCCGCCAGGCGTCGTCGCCCGTGTGGTCCAGGTGGGTATCGAGCACCGCGATCGGCCCGCCCGGCGCGTCCACCACCGCCACCAGGACCCCACGCTGCTCCCGGTTTCCCGTCGTTCGCCCCGGCGGCGCCGTGACCAGCAGGGGGATCAGCGTGTCTCGCCGGATGGGCCAGCGGGAAAGCAGGGCCACCCCGAAGTCGCCGCCCTGGAAGCCGATCGTGCGCCCGAACGCCACGGAGTAGCCGGTGAGCCGCGCCAGCACGGCGGGCTGGTCCGCGGGGCCGGAGCGCTGCGTGTTGCGGTCCACCTCCTGGAGCAGCACCAGGTCCGCCCCCGTGCCGCGCACCAGCTCCGCGACGCGCGGCAGGTTCTCGCCCCCCGCGAGGTCCTTGCCCGCGCGGATGTTGTAGACCATCACCGTCACCTCGCGCTCCGCCGGGGGAGCGGGCGGAGCCGTGGCGCAGCCGGCCAGCAGCGCGGCCAAGGCGAGGACGAGGGTTCGCGCGAGCGGGGTCATGGGCGTCGGGGAAGTGGCGAGGATGAAACGAAGCCCTCGACAAAAGATGGTCCCGGCGCCTGGCCCCCGGCCAGGGAGCCGCGCGGTGCCGCCGCGGAGAGCCCGTGCCGGCGAACGCGTGAAGAATGGCGGGGCGAGAGTCCCCGCGAACCCGGCACGCGACGGTCTTCGCGAACGGCTCCCAACCGGTCTACAACATGCAGCCGATCCCGGCAGGCCCACGACAGCCCAGGCGAGGGGGGGACTCGATGACGACACCGACGGAGCAGGTCGCGGAATCCGCGGCGGACGAGGTGCCCAGGAGGTCCGGCATCCACGCGGTCGGCGACATGCCGTGGGGCACGCACTTCTGCAGCTTCTACGAAACGCGCGCCGACCTGCTCGACACCGTCGTTCCGTACTTTCGCGCGGGGCTGGAGGATGACGAGCAATGCGTGTGGGTGACGGCCGAGGACGTCGAGACGGCCAGGGAGGCGCTGAAGCAGGCGCTTCCCGGGGTGGACCTGCACATGAACACCGGTGCCCTGCAGATCGTCTCCTGCTACGACGTATTCCTGCAGGACGGCGGCTTCGACGCGGACCGCGTGATCGCCGGGCTGCTGGCCCGGCTCGAGCGCGCGCTGGCGCGGGGCCACGCGGGGCTGCGGGTGCACGCCGACGAGGCCTGGCTCACCCGCAGCACGCGCGAGGCGTTCACCGCGTTCGAAGCGCTGATCGACGAGGAGCTCGCGGGGAAGCGGCTGCTCCTGCTCTGCACCTATCCGCTGGGCGGAAGCACGGGAAGCGAGATCTTCGACCTCGCGGCCACCCACGACTTCACCATCGCCCGGCGGTTCGGCGAGTGGGAAATGATGGAAACCATGGAGCTCGTCGCCGCCAAGGCCGAGATCCAGCGGCTGAACACCGAGCTCGAGCGGCGCGTGCAGACGAGGACGCAGCAGCTGGCCGAGGCCAGCGCGGCGCTGCGCGACAGTGAAGAGCTGTACCGCGTCCTGGCGGAGAACACCAGCGACCTGATCACCCTTCACGACGTGGAGGGCCGCCGCGCCTACATCAGCCCGTCGGCCCTGCGGGTCCTGGGCGTGGTACCCGCCGAACCGTTCGCGGGCGTGCACCCCGACGACCTTCCCGCCGTGCAGGAGGCGGTGCGCCGCTCGCTGCAGGGGGAACGGACGCTGACCACCTATCGCCACGCCGACCCGGACGGCGGCTGGCGGTGGCTGGAGGCGTCGGGCTCGCTGGTGCACTACCGGGGGATGCCGCACGTGCTGGCCGCCAGCCGCGACGTGACCGAACGCATGCGCCTGGCCGACCAGCTTCGCCAGGCGCAGAAGATGGAGGCCGTCGGCCGGCTGGCGGGCGGCGTGGCGCACGACTTCAACAACCTGCTCACCGCCATCCTGGGCTACTCCGAGCTCATCCTGTACGACGTGCCGGAAGACAGCCCGCTCGCCGCCGACGTGGGGGAGATCCGCCTGGCCGCCGAGCGCGCCCGCGGGGTCACCCGCCAGCTGCTGGCCTTTTCCCGCCGGCAGGTGCTGGAGCCCCGCGTGGTGGACGTGGGGGCGGTGGCGCGCGCCACGGAGCGCATGCTTCGCCTTCTGCTGCGCGAGGACGTGCACTTCGAAGTGCGCACGGGCCCCGTCCCCGTGCCGGTGTACGTGGACCCGGTGCAGGTGGAGCAGGTGCTGATGAACCTGGTGGTCAACGCCCGCGACGCCACCGGGCCGGGGGGCACCATCACCGTCGACGTGGGCTTCGTGGACGCCGCGGCCCACGCCGACCGCATGCCGGAATACGTTCGCCCGGGGCACTATGCCCGGATCGTCGTTTCCGACACGGGGACGGGAATGACGCCCGAGGTGGTGGCGCAGGCGTTCGAGCCGTTCTTCACCACCAAGCCCAGCGGCTTCGGCACGGGGCTGGGGCTGTCTACGGTGTTCGGGATGGTGAAGCAGGGCGGCGGCTACGTGTGGGTAGAGAGCGAGCCTGGCGCGGGAGCCGTCTTCACGGTGCTCCTGCCGATCACGGCCGAGCGCCAGGAGAGCGCCCCCGACGTGGTGCTGCCCACCCGGCACGACCTGAAGGACAAGACCGTGGTCGTGGTGGAAGACGAGGATGCGGTGCGCCACTTCGTGGTGGACGTACTGACCCGCCGCGGGGTGAACGTGCTGCACTTCGCCACCCCCGCCGAGGCGCTGAGCGTGCTCGCCGACCCCTATCGCCCCGTGGACGTGCTGGTTACCGACGTGGTGCTTCCCGGGATGTCGGGACCGGAGATGGTGGAGCGCATCCGGCCGGGACGGCCCCACCTGGGGGTGATCTACATTTCGGGCTACACCCCCGAGGAGACGGCCTTCACTCCCCTGCTCCGGCGCGGCAACGTGCTGCAAAAGCCGTTCGGGCCCGACGACCTGCTCGACCGCGTTTCCTCCGCCGCCCTCTAGCGCGCGGCGTGCGCCGGCTCCCGCGTCAGGGATTCGTCCGCACGCCGCCCGCCCGCGTCAACGCCGCGCCGCCGCCCACCACGGGCACCGTGAACGACGTTCCCGCCAGGTCCACCGTCAGCCTCGCTCCGGCGCGGGGCGAAAGGGTGAACTCGGGGTCGCTCGATAGGATCATGACCGCGAGCTGCCTCCCCGCGGGGATCACCTGGTCGTCCGGCTCCAGGTCGAAGGTCAGGTCGTAGAACCGCCCCGGGACCAGCCGCTCGCCGGGCCGCGTCGACGCGTACACGCCGCCGCGCGTGAGCGACGCATGGTTCTGGATGTCGGCCCACCCGCGCGTGACGACGCCCACGCGGCTGGCGTCGCCGATCGCAGCCGAGTCATAGGGAAGCGTCACCATCCACACGGTGAGGTTCGCCGCGGGGCCGTCGACGGCGACGCGCAGCGTGACGCGCGGCGTTCCGGAGATGCGCAGCGAATCGGTGAGCGGCGCCGTGGCGAAGAGCAGGCGATGGGTGGAGCGGGCTGCGCTTGCGTTGGCGCTTCCGCTGACGGCCGCGTCGTCGGTGATGGACTCGGTGCCGCGAGACGGGCGGAGGGCGAGCGGGGCGATGCCGTTGCCGCCGGGAGTGGGATAGAGCCGCACCGGCTCCGATCCCGGCGCCGGGAACGACGCGAACGGAACTGGCGCCGGCATTGCCCCACGCCCCGACGGACGCGCGGCGGTGCTGGAGACGATCCAGACCGGCGGATCGTTGCGGACGCCGTTGTCCACGCCGTACAGGTAGTGCGTGAACCAGCGGTTCACCATCTCCGCGGGCGGATCGCCGCCGTGGCCGCCCTGGTGAAGGTACAGCGAGACGGGGAGGCCGCGCGCCTTCATCTCGTCGTAGATCCGCACGCTGTGCGACGGCATCACGTTGTAGTCGTTCAGCCCGTGCGCCAGCAGCACCGCCGCCCGGATGTTCCTTACGTGCGGCAGCAGCTCGCGCGAGGCCCAGAACTCGTTGAAGTCACCGGTGGCGCGGTCCTGCCCCGCGGCGAAGACGCCGCCCTTGACGGTGCGGTCGCAGGTGGCGCGCGTGGCCGGCGGGCCGCTGGCCACGAAGTCGTAGAGCACGTCCACGTCCTCGCCCAGGTACCCGCCCGGCGACCGCACCAGCCCGTTGGATCGGTAGTAGTGGTAGTACGAGGTGTTCGCGGCCACGGGGACCACCACCTCGAGCCCCGCCACCCCCGTCGTCGCTGCGGCGAGCGGCAGCGTACCCTCGTACGACGTGCCGATCATCCCCACCTTACCCGTCGACCACGACGTCGCCGACACCTCAGCGGTGCCGTTCGGCGTCGAATAGCCCTTCGCGCGTCCATTCAGCCAGTCGATGACGGACTTCATCGCCGTGCGCTCCGGCGTGTCGCCGATCGTCACGCATCCCTGCGACCGCCCCGTCCCCGGCGCATCGGAGTGCACCACGGCAAAGCCGCGCGGCACCCACGTGCCCACCAGCTGGTTGGAGATGCGCGTGCGCGTGGAATCGTGCGGGGGGCCGCGCATGGCGCCGCGCGGCGGCGAGGGCTCGCCTAGCTCCTGCCGCACGTTCCAGAACGCGAAGGTGCGCGCGACGCCGGCGTAGTACGGGCTGGACCCGTACACCACCGGCACCTTCAGCCCCTCGGTTTCCGTCTGGCGCGGCCGCGTCACCCCCACGTGCACGCGATCCCGGCGGCCATCCCCGTCGGAGTCGAACTCCGTTTCTACCCACAGGTTCTGGCGAATCCACTGCGAGGCCTCGGCGAACGCCGGAACGACCTGCGCCATGCCGTTCGCGAACACGGGGCGGGCGCCCTGCTGCGCCGCGGGCGGAGTGCTCGCCGGCGCGGACGAGGTGCTCACCGGGGCCGGCGGGGTGCTCGCCGGCACCTGCGGCGCGCCGGCGCACGCGCCGCAGGCCAGCGTGAGCGCGGCCGCGATGCCGGCGCGGCGCAAAAGGATTTCAGTCATGCTCGGGGCCTCTGGTGGTACTCGCTCGGCGAGCGAGGGCGGGAGTTCGACGTCGGGCAGGCGGACGGGAGAGAACGTTATCGTTTCCGTGCGGATGTGAAAAGGGAGCCCGTGGATTCCGCTGTAACATGAACCCGGGAGCGCCGTGCGTTCCACGTCGGTGCCCCGGCGATGGAACCTCCGAGTGGGCTTCTGCCGCACGGTCCCACTCCAGGAATACGGCCTCGATGGGCCGGTGACGGCCACTGAACTCCGCGAAGCTTGCAGGGCCGAACGGCCGCTCTCATCTTTGTCCCACAAGGTGCAGGGCAGAGACCGTCCATACCTCTCGCGATCCACTCACAATCAGAACCTGTCGACAATGGACAAGCACGCTTTGCTCGAGACTACGCTCTCCCGCCAGCTGCAATGGATCGCCGCAGCTGATTTGAAGGTTTCTCCCCTGGCAACCGTAGACATTGCGATGTTCGGCGTCATCGCGGCCGTCGCTCCCACCTCGAACGGGTGGACAGGGGTGAGCATTACCCTCACCGTCCTGGCTCTGGCGGCACTCAGCGGGAGCTTGCTGCACCTGCTCGTGGCAACGTCGCCTCGTACCAGGAGCCCCATGGGATCTCTGATCTATTTCGGAGGCATCACGCAGCGGACGGAGGAGGAGTTCGTTGCAGAGATGCAAAACTTGAAGGCGGAAGAGTACGAGTTGGATCTTGCCCGCCAGACCTACAGGAATGCCTGTATCGCCGGTGAGAAGTACAAGCATGTGAAAACCGGCACGCGGTTTCTCTATGCCGCCATCGTCCCCTGGGCCCTGGCCGTGTACCTGCTAATCAGCCACAACACGCAGTAAACTCATCTCAAAGCTACGTATATTATGGACTTGGTTGCTGACGGTGGGATCGGAAGTTCACTGAAGGGACGCCGGATCGCCCGCCGGGGAACCCTGGACGGGCGCCGCGAGTGAAAGCTCGCCACGAAGACGGTACACCGCTTCGAACAGCAGTGACGACGTCAGCAGATGCACGAACGGCAGTGCCAGTCACAGGAGTTCACGGCCGGCAGCCATTGCCAGGGCGAAGAACACAAGCCCCGCAATGAGGGCAGCGAAGAATCGGGCGCGCCGATCGTGCCGCAGTTTCCGCAACCCCGGACGCAGAGTAGATACGACACGATTAGCCCGGGTACGAGAAATATTACTGGGCTGGCGTGACCGGCCTCGAGCCACGGAAACAGGACTACGGTGAGCGCTAACGATGGCGCACCCGATCACGCGAAATGTTTGGAAGGGACTCATGAGGGCACGCGTTGCGGTGAGGGAATCGCGGAAGCAGCCGTCCCTAAAGCGACGAATGATGGAACCACGCTAAATCGGCGGGGTTAGGCACACAAGAGTCACCCCGCTGGCCTGTTCCATGACCCCGAACGCAGATCGGGGCAGCCTGTAAGCCGCCCCGATAAATGGTCCTCCGTGCTCCACGCCGCTAGCGAGCGGGAGTGACGCGGTAACGCACGACCTACGGCACGTAACGGAATTCAGACCTCGCAAATGCTACAGCCCCGCAGGGGCCTCGCACATACGTGGCGGGCTCCCGGCCGGCACGACTGGCGCAGGCTTAAGACGGCGGTTCGAGTTCGAACCATTGGCAGAGGCTCCGATCCAGCATCTGCATCAGTTCCACGTCGATCACCGCCGCCTGGGGCTCCGGCAGGATGTGAATCTTTGTGACGCACCGAGACGGTTGAGGGTACGAACAGGAGGGCGCTGGATACACCCGCTCCCAGGCGGGAGAGCCAATCTCTATCTTCCACCTTCACAACTGGATCTACAGCGGCTCGTCCCGTTCCATCGTAGATAGGAACGATCACCTGGTACGACTGCGCCTTGGAATACCTTGGGGCGGTTACTACTACCCCATGGGTGGTGGCGAGAGCCGACTCGGCGTCCGGTGTGAATCGCACAATGCGGCCCCGCCAGGACCCCGCCAAGTGGTTCTCTTCGCCCGTGCACCCTTCCGATATCCCGAGCGCCAGGCGTAGCGTCTCCCGCAACCCCTTTAGATCCTTACTGCCCAGATATCCCGCACGCGCAGGCAACTGGCGGTATCTTCGTAACGCGAGGACACCCGGGTAGAAGTGGGTAACCTTCGTCAGCCCATTAGGGTTTCTGCCGTTCGGGCGTGGGTTGACCGTATGGCGCACGGCCCCGGCTCCTGCCTCTGTGTCCTTGGTGCTCCCGTAGGTCAACGTGGAGTTCGCTCCCGCTTCAGCCGGGGTCACGAGGGCATGCGGATGCCCAGTGTCGCTGTCGTCGCCCGGAAGGCCCGAATAGGGCCGGAGGCGAAACACGACTCCGGGATCGTGGCCAGGCGTGGTTTCGGTCTCGGTCATGGCTATTCGATAGTGGGCGTGGCTTCTTCCAAGGCCAGTTACCCAGATCGGACTCACAACAAAAAGCCGGGACGAATGTCCCGGCTCCCCTAGTTGCCCGTGCCAGCGCGCGGATTAGACCCGCGGCGCGAAACGCTCGAGGTTGTCTCTCGCGGCCTCACCGTTGTCTGCGAAGATCACCCTGAACGTCTCCGCGTCGGGGGTCACGTCGCTCTCGTTCTTGCGCTTTTGCGTCGATGGAGCCTTGCGCCGCGTACGCTCAGCCGCCTTCTTCGCCATCGCGTTGCCCTGGGTCGGCATAGCTATCTCCTGATGGGGAGAGGGACGGCTTCCCACCAAGGATACCTGGTGTGCGCCGCTCTTGTCAACCATCCCGGTTGCCTGGCATGTGTGGCTATCCGCCCCGATCTGTTACCCCACGAAGTGAAGTGAACCTGCGCGCAAGTTTGTTCACCTCGGACCGATGCCGGTACATGCTCCCAGCTACTTCACGCGGGGGGCGTCGCGGTGAGGTAGGGTGCGCCGCTGACGCTTCCGTGGAATCGTTCCAGGCCCTTTCCGATCACG
Source organism: Longimicrobium sp. (assembly GCF_036388275.1). Taxonomy (NCBI): domain Bacteria; kingdom Pseudomonadati; phylum Gemmatimonadota; class Longimicrobiia; order Longimicrobiales; family Longimicrobiaceae; genus Longimicrobium; species Longimicrobium sp. The sequence continues at coordinate 38,596 of NZ_DASVSF010000059.1, read as the reverse complement.
AACCCGTGCTTCGTGACGTCGTATTCACGGGGCGCCTTGCTGTGCTGGCTCCCCCGCATCTTTCCCACCCTCCGCACCTTGCGGATCTCTCCATCGGCTTCGATGTAGCGCTGCGGACGAGCACGTCCGCTAGAAAGGAGACGACGTTGGAGGTCGGCGTTCGAGCAAACGGAGCAGGGACTCACACGCAGGAAAGATGGCACCGGGCCGGGGCTCACCATCAGCCGGGAGCTGGCCCGGTGCATGGGCGGCGACCTTACGCTGCGAAGCGAGCCCGGCAGGGGATCGGCCTTTACCCTCTGGCGTCCCGCGGCTTCGTAGCGGGGTCCACGAGCGATCGGATCCGCCCGGCGATCACGTCCAGGGCACACGGCTTCATCAGCAGATCGTCGCAGACGGCGCGCATCCGTTCCTGCTGCGTGGGCGACTGGCACGCCGTAACCGCGAGGATGGGCGTCTGCGCCGAAGGCGGGTGCCACCGCAGCCACTGGGCGGTTTCAATCCCATCGAGCACCGGCATCACGATGTCGATGAGCACCACGTCGGGTTGATTCCCCTGCACACACAGAATCGCCTCACCTCCGTGCCGCGCTTCCACCACCAGATAACCACAGGTCCGAAGGAACTCCGCGTATCCCTCACGGGTCGGCGCGTGGTCATCTACGACGAGCACCGTTCTCGTGTGCATCCACGAACTCGCACGGCGGCTGTCCGTCATGACTGCCATCGCTGTAGGACGTGGGGCGCGGGGACTGCCTCTGCTCGACGGGCGAGGCCGGCCCGCGCGTGGCTGCGGGCAATCAGGATGATCCACGCCTCTACCGAGCCCCACCCGGTGTGATAGCGGTCCGCCTGGGTCCAGACCTGCGAGAACGCCTTTTCCACTACCTCTTCGGCGTGGTGGCGGTCGCCCACCAGGTGAAGGGCGACCGCGTACACCCGGTCCGACCAGCGATCGTACAGCTCGCCGAGGGCCGCTTCGTCACGGCCCTGAACGCGTTCCACCAAGCGCAGATCCATGTTAGTTTCCGCTACGACGGCAAGCGGCGCGCGGAGGGTGCCGCGCGCCGCTTGCCGCGTCGGCTGGGCTGCGCCAATGGGAGTGCGTGCCGGGGTCCGCCCAATGGAGGCTTCGGCCCATTCGGCATCTGCCTGCTCCGCCTCCCTATGGTCCACCATGAGGGCCCATCGCTGTGGTAGTGCGGGTGCAGGGTGGCCTCTGCTCAGCGGGAGGCACGGCCCAATCTTCAACTCCACCCGCCTGCTCGCCGGCCGCTCGATGAACTGCCACTTCGCCATATGGACAGCGGATCGCGGGTCGAGCAAGAGCCGTACCGGTACTGACACAAAAAGTGCGACAGAATTGGAGGTGAAGAGCCAACCGTCGCAAGGTCTGCCCAAGCTGCAACAGGCATGGCAGGCAATGTGAAAAACTGTCGTCGTGTCAGCCTGTACGCGGATGCGTGCGAGAGCCGGTTTCTACATCGCCACCACAAATCAGCATGAGCCGTACACTCGACCACCCGGCCGAGGCGCGCCTGGCAGATCTGCTTCGCGGGCGCCTGCTCGCGGGGATCCACACCGGGCGCCTGGCCGCCGTCGACCGGCTGCCGAGCTACCGCGAGATTTCGGACGAGCCGGGGATGGTCCTGCGGGCGGTGGCGCGGGCGTACGCCTTTCTGGAAGCCGAGGGGCTGGTGGAGGTGCGGGGGCGCTCGGGCGTCTTTCTGGCGGAGCAGAAGCGCGTCGGCGGGCGCCTCCTGGCGGAAACCCGCGGAGCCGTGCCTGCATGAGCGACCGCGAACCGGCGGATGATTCCGCGGCAGCGGGGCGGATAGACCTCGATGGAGGCGGGGAGCGCGCGCGCCTCGCATTCCTGGCGAGGCCAGCCGGCGGTTGTCGGATTCTCTCGACTACGAGGCCACCCTGGTCACCGTGGCCGGGCTTGCCCTGCCCCACCTGGGCGCCTGGTGCATCGTCGACCTCCTGGAGCCCGACGGCTCCATCCGCCGCCTGGCGGTCATCCACCCCGACCCGGCCAAGCACGCCCCAGCCCGCGACCTGCACCTGCGCCCGCCGGGCCGGGGCGACCCCGTGGGCGCGCCGCGCGTCATGCGCATGCGCGAGCCGGAAATCGTGGCCGAGGGGCTGGAGATGGTTCTGGCCTGCGACCATTGCGACGAGGAGCACCGGGCGCTCCTGCTGGAGATGGGTGCCGAAACGTTCCTCACGGTGCCCATGGTGGCACGGGGCCGGATGGTGGGCGCCATCACCTTCGCCACCTCGGGCCAGGGGCACGGGGCCGGCGAGCCCGATCGCCTGATCGCCGACGACCTCGCCCGGCGCTGCGCGATGGCCATCGACACGCGCGGCTCTACGCCGAGGCGCAGACCGCCCGCGGGGTGGCGGAGCGGGCGCTCGACGATGCCAGGACGCTCGCCAGGGAGGCAGCGGCCGCCAACGAGCGGCTGATGCTGGCGTCGCTGCGGGAGCAGGAGCTGGCACAAGAGGCGCAGGCGGCGAACCGCGCCAAGTCGGAGTTCCTTTCCAACATGAGCCACGAGCTGCGCACTCCCCTCAACGCGGTGATGGCGTACACCGACCTGCTGGACCTGGGGATTTCCGGTCCCGTCACGGAGCGGCAGAAGGCACACCTGGAGCGGATCAAGACGGTGACCGCCCAAGCCGCGGCCGGTGGCGTGGAGATCCAGGTTCTCCATTGCGATGGAGAGGAGCCCTGCTATTTGGGCGACAGGCAGCGCGTGCGGCAGGTGCTGGTGAACCTCCTGGCCAACGCGGTGAAGTTCACCGAGCCGGGCGGACGGGTGACGGTGACGTGCGGCTGCACCCAGCGCCCGGACCCGGAGACGGAATTCGGCGAGGAGGGCCGCTGGACGTACATGCGGGTGCAGGACACGGGCATCGGCATTGCCCCGGACCAGCTCGCGGCGGTGTTTCGCCCCTTCGTGCAGGTGGAAACCGGCTACACCCGAGCGCGGGGAGGTACTGGGCTGGGCCTGGCGATCGCCCGCGACCTCGCCGTCCGAATGGGCGGAGCCCTGACGCTGCGGAGCGAGCCTGGTGTGGGGTCGTGCTTTACGCTCGGCTGCCGGCATGCTCCGGGGCAGCTCCGCCCTCCGACGCCTGATCTTCGCCATCAATCCGCCCTCCGCCCTCGCTTGAACGACGGCGGGTCGTGGGGCTCCGGATGCCGGGGTGCGTCCTTCCACGGCGGAGCGAGGAACGGCGGTTCCACCAGATCGGGGCCCTGTTCGCACAACTCCCGCGCCTCCCGCACCAACGCTTTCGCTGCTTCGATGGCCTCTTCGCTCCGCTGGATGGCGAGCCGCAGACGGACGTAGATATCGTCGTTCGGGTACATGGGCGGACCATGCCGCCAACGGTGTGCCGCGCCCGGAACACACGACGGGCCAGACCCCGGACCAGCGGACAGCCGAGTTGGTCGCGGGGGGCCAACCCACTTCGCTGGTGGCGCAATTCTTTCCGTTTCGATCCGGGCCGCACTGGGCCAGATCGCACGGGCGGCATCGATGCCCCTGGCCTGCCGGCGTGAGCCCTTCAAACCCGGATCGATTGCGTGCACCTGTCAGAGTTCATCGTCGCGAACCGCAAGTCCATCCTCGCCGAGTGGGAGGAGTTCGCGCGCACCTGTGAGCCGTCCAGCGCCCAGATGGGAATCACGGAGCTCCGCGATCACGCGGACGGAATTCTCACCATGATCGCCGCGGACCTGGAGACGGCGCAGGACGCGGCCGAGCAGTCGAAAAAGTCGAAGGGGAACGCGGTCGATGACACCCCCGAGGAGACGGCGGCCGAGGAGCACGGTGCCGGCCGGGCCGAGAGCGGCTTCACCGTGGCACAGATGGTCGCCGAGTACCGGGCGCTTCGCGCCAGCGTCATTCGGCTCTGGACCGAGAGCCAGGGCGAGCTCGCACCCGGGGACATCGAGCAGCTGACTCGCTTCAACGAGGCCATCGACCAGTCGCTCGCCGAATCCGTGGTCCGCTACTCCGAGCAGCTGGACCGCGCCCAGGAGATTTCCGTCGCCATCGTGGGACACGACCTCCGGGCGGGGCTCGCCGCCATCCGGGCGTCGGCGAGCGCCTTGCTGAGCACGCAGCACCTGGAGCAGACGGCCGTGACGCTTGCCTCCCAGATCGCGGAAACCGCCGACCGCACCACGCACACGGTGGGCATCCTCCTGGACTTCACCCGAAGCCGCCTGGGTGAAGGGATTCCCATTCACCGCTCCGAGGCATCCATGGGGACGCTGGCGCACGACGTGGCGGCCGGGATCGCGGCCGCGCATCCCGAGCGGCGCTTCAGCGTGGAAGGTGGCACGGAAGAGCGCGGAGAGTGGGACGTTGCGCGAATCAGCCAGGCACTGGCCAACCTGATCGAGAATGCGGTGCAACACGGCACGGCGGGTACGCCCGTCACCGTGCACGTGAACGGCGACGAGCGCGACGTTTACGTCTCCGTTCACAACCGCGGCACGGCGATCCCACGCGAGCAGCTGGACACGCTGTTCGAACTGCGCAGTGCCGCCCCTGCGGAGGAGACCTCCGCCCGTGAGCCGCAGGAGGGACTGGGGCTGGGACTCTACATCGCCGAGCGGATCGTGCGCGCGCACGGCGGCAGCATCATCGCGAAGTCGTCGGAGGTGCACGGGAACACCTTCACCGTCTGCCTTCCGCGCCACGCCCCCGCGGAACGCCGGAAGGCGGTGCGCTGAGCGAGCGATCCGGGCTGCACCCGATGACCAGGCGGGAGGGGGAGGTGATCCCCCTCCCGCTTTTCACATCTGCCGATGTGTGGCAAACCCGACACTTGCATACGCCGCAAAACCCGCTCAATGATTTCCAGCGGCGTATCTCGTGCATGTACCGATATCATCAGATGATACGGTCTCCATGCACCAGCGATCCGTTAGCTCAATGTTCCCCCAGAAACCTGCCGACGAACAGAGCCGCGACGCCGGCGGCGGATCCGCTCGTGGTGGGGGCGCGTCTTCCGGCATTGCCGGGAGTGAGACCCGGGAGCGGGAGGCGGCGCGGCGGCGCGCGGAGCTCCGGGCCCATGCGTCCGCGGAGCCCGCCGCCCCGTTCAGCGATCCGGCCAGCGACACGACGGGAATGGGGGTCGTGCACCAGGCCTTTTCGGCACTCGCCGAGAACGTGCGGGACTACGGCATCTTCCTGATGGACCCGGACGGCTGCATCACTTTTTGGGGCGAAGGCGCACGGCTGCTCAAGGGGTGGACGAAAGCCGATGCAGAGGGCGCCCACCTGCGCCTGCTGTACCCGGACGGCGGTGCGGAAGATGGCGGGGCCGAGGAGCATCTGCGAACGGCGGCCGAGAGCGGAGAGTACCAGGGCGAGGGGAACCGCGTCCGCAGCGATGGCTCGACCTTCTGGGCCGGAGTCACCCTCACCGCCCTGCGAGACACCGACGGTACGCTGCTCGGCTTCGCGAAGCTCACGCGCGACCTGACCGCGCGGCGCGCCACGGAGGCCGCCCGCAAGGCTGCCCTCGAAGCGGCGGAGGAAGCGGCCCGGGTAAAGAGCCACTTCATCGCCACCATGAGCCACGAGATCCGCACCCCCCTCAACGCGGTGATGGGCTACGCCGACCTCCTCGCCATGGAGCTGGGCGGCCCGCTCACGCGGGCGCATCACGAGCAGATCGCCAAGATCCGGGCCAGCAGCCAGCATCTGCTGGGGATGGTCGACGACGTGCTGGACCTGGCCCGCATCGAGTCGGGCCGCATGGCCGCCGCCCGTGCACGGCTGCGGCTGGGGTCGGTGGTGTCGCGGGCGATGGTCCTCGTCGAGCCGCAGGCGAGTGCCCATGGCGTGGAGCTGGTGAGCGCGATGTCCGGGTTCGTCTCGGAACAACACTGCTGGGGCGACGGCGAGCGGGTTCGGCAGATCCTGCTCAACCTGTTGAACAACGCCGTCAAGTTCACCGAGCGGGGCGGGCGCATCACCATCGGCGCGGAAGCGGCTGCCGAGGCCCCGGCGTACACCCGGCTGGAGGGTCCCGGGCCCTGGATCTACATCCGGGTCGAAGACACCGGCCGGGGAATTCCACCGGGGCGGCTGGAGGCCATCTTCGAGCCCTTCGTACAGGCGGAAACGGGCTTCACCCGGCGATTCGGGGGAGCGGGGCTGGGCCTGGACATCAGCCGGCGCCTGGCGCGGCTGATGGGTGGAGACCTCACCGTGCGGAGCGAGCCGGGCGTCGGATCGGCCTTCTTTCTCTGGCTTCCCGCCGCGGCGAACGAGGAGGCCGATTCGGGCCCCTGCACGGGGGATGACGACGGGGTCGGCGTCTTCGCGGCCATCCGGGCAGCCGTTCTTTCCGAGCTGGAGCGCATCCTCCACGTGTACGTCGCGCGCCTGCGGAGCGATCCGGGCACACCCCACGCGCGCCGCCTTTCGGAGGCGGAGCTGGAAGACCACCTGGCGAGCTTTCTTTCCGACCTGGCGCAGACCATGGGCACCACGCATCTCGCGCCCCAGCCCGGGATGCGCCGCGAGGAAACCGTGATCCAGCGCGTGATCTCGGAGCGCCACGGGCTGCAGCGTGCGCGGCTGGGGTGGACGGAGGAGGAGATCCGGAGAGAGTTCCAGGTGCTGCGCGAGGAGCTCGCGGCGGCCGTGCGGCGGCGGGTGCACCCGTGCGGCGAGGCGGAGCTGGAGACGGCGATCGGCGTGCTCACGGAAGCGGTCACGCACGCGGAAGGACTCAGCGTGGAAAGCTATCGGGGAGCCGCGGCGGAGTGATCGCTCTGCGGCCCGCCCGCGCGGCCACGCACGGCTCTTGCATTGACCAAACGGTTAGTAACTCCCATCTCGTTTAGCCGCTTCGCGATACGTGCCGCAGCGACGAAGGACACTGAATTCCACAGGCTGATCATGAGCATTCGAAAACTTGTCGTCGGGGTCGGGGGCGTTCACGAGCCCGACGCGGTGCTTCCGGACGCCGGGGCGCTGGCCACGCGCGCCGGGCTCCCGCTGGAGGTGGTGCATGCCTTCGACGTGTCCGACCCGTTCGTGGATACCTATCTCCGCTTTTCCACGATCCCCGGCGACCCGCTGCTGCACTACGCCGAGGGGCTGCAGGCGCGGCTGGAAGGACAGCTCGGCGGCCTGGCGGGTGAGTGCGAGGTTCACTGCCGGGCCGAGGCCGGCCAGGCTTCAGCCGTTCTTCACGAGGCCACCTGCGGCGGGGACTGCCTCCTGGTCGTCGGCCCGACGCGGCGCGGGCGCGTGGGGGCGGCGCTCCTGGGCACCACGGCGCAGAGGGTGCTCCACGGCGCACGGACGCCCGTCCTGGTGCTGCACGGCGAGCTCGCCCCCTGTCCACGCGTCCTCTTCTGCGTGGACGTGGGCTCGCCGGGGGCGCTCGCGATGGTGGAAGGGGGACTCGCGGTGATCCGCGCCCTCTGCACGAAGGATACGGTGGAGGCTCGCGTCCTCCTGGTGGTGGGACTGGAGCTGGACCTTCCGATTCCGGGTCTCCATGAGCGCCTGGCGAGCGCGGCGCGGGAGCGTCTGGACGCGTTCCTCGCGGAGCTCCCCGAGGGAGTCCAGGTAGAGTCGGTGATCCGGACCGGCGCTCCCGCCCGCGAAGCGGTGGCGGAGGCCGCGGAGTGGGCGGCGGAACTGGTCGTCGTGGGAAGCCACGGGCGTACCGGTGCCGCGAGAGCGCTCCTGGGCAGCGTGGCCGAGGCCATCGTGCGTGATGCGCCCTGCAGCGTCCTGGTGATTCCCCCGGAGTGAGCGTTTCCCTCGTGGAACGCCGTGGCTTCCGGCGCGCCTCAGGGAAGGAAGAACCAGCCGACGAGGGCGTACGCGAGCAGCGGGACGACGAACGCGAACACCGCGTCCATCCACGCCCCGCCGCGGGCCATCTGGGCAGTGGTCACGTAGCCGGTGCCGTAGGCGATCGCGTTGGGGGGTGACGCCACGGGAAGGATGAAGCCGCCGCTCGCCGCCAGTGTCGCCACCGTCGTCAGCAGTACGGGGCCCTCACCGATGCCCACGGCGAGGGCGGCGATCACCGGGAGGAAGGTGACCGCGGCGGCCGTGTTGCTCGCTACCTTGCTCAGCGCCACCAGGAAGGCCGCCACGGCAACCGCCACGGCCAGCGGCGGCCACCCACCCACCCCGGACAGCGCGTCGCCGATCCAGCCGGCAAGCCCCGTCCCGGCGATTCCCGCGGCCAGGCTCAGCCCTCCCCCGAACAGGAGGAGCACGTCCCAGGGAAGCCGCGCCACGGTTTCCCAGTCGAGCACGCGCGTTCCCCGCGCGGCGGGGAGCGCGAAGAGAACCACCGCGCCGGCCACCGCGATCCCGGCGTCGGAAAGCCCGGGCACCCACCGGCCGAGTGCCGGGCGCGCGATCCACAGCGCGTCGGTGAGGAGAAAGACGATCGCGACCGTCCATTCCGCCCGGGAAACCGGCCCGAGCGACGCGATTTCGCGGGCGATCAGCTCGCGGCCGCCCTCGACCTCCGCGCGGCCCAGGGGAAGCACCACGCGGGTGAGGAGGAGCCAGGTGAGCGGGAGAAGGACCAGCACGAGGGGAACGCCCACCTGCATCCACTGCAGGAATCCGATCTCCACCTCGTACGTCTTCGCGAGAAAGCCGGCCAGGAGCGCGTTGGGCGGTGTTCCGATCAGGGTGCCGAGCCCGCCGATGGCCGCGGCGTAGACGACGCCCAGCAGGACCGCCGGGGGAAAGTTGGGCTCGTCGGCGGCGCACTGCTTCACCAGCTCGATCACCGACAGGGCGATCGGAAGCACCATCAGCACGGTGGCGGTGTTGTTCACCCACATGCTGATGAACGCCGTGGCGATCATGAACCCCGCCACCAGCCCGGTGGGACGGGTGCCCGTGGCGCGCACCAGCACGAGCGCGATGCGCCGGTGCAGCCCCCACCGCTGCATGGCGGCCGCGAGCATGAAGCCGGCGAGGAACAAAAAGACCACGGGGTCCGCGTACGGAGCCGCCGCCTCGTCCACGGCGCGCGCGCCCACCAGGGGAAAGAGGAGGAGGGGGAGGAGCGCCGTCATCGCGAGCGGGAGCGCTTCCGACACCCACCACACGCCCATCCACGCGGCGACGGCCGCTACTCGCCACCCGGGCGCGTCCAGGCCCTGCGGGGCGGGTAGCATCACCAGGACCGCGAACGCGGCCGGACCCAGCAGGAGCCCGATCCGCTGCACCCGTGTCGATGCCGTCGCGGGCTCGTTCACCGCGGCACCCGGTGCCCCGCCCGTCCGGGCATCCGGCGGCCCGACGGGGTCCGGTCCCGCTTCGATCTCGTTGCGCACGTCGTTGATGGAGGAGGGGCTGGGGCTTCAGGCCGTTCTGTGCTCCGGCTCATTCCAGCCCGCTTACGCATGCGCGGTGGCTGGAGAAGCCGGTCCAGGATTGCCTTATGCCGAGTGGGGATGATGGAGCACCCGTCCGGGTGCCGCTAGAGGATCGTCCCCCCCCCGGCCAGGCCCACAACGTGCTGGACGCAACACCCAACGCACAAGGAGAGAACCAGGATATGCTGAGCACACACCAGGGTCCGGGTGCCGGACGAGCGTCGTTCCGGTCCATCGTGGTCGCGACCGACCTTTCCGACGGCTCGGACGAGGTCGTACGGGCAGCGGGCGAAGTGGCGGCGCGGTCGGCCGCCTCCCTTCACGTGGTCCACGCCATCGACGTGCCCGCCGGGGCGGGCAATGAGCCGCACGAGGAGCAGGTTCGCGAGGCGGAACGACTCCTGGACGCACTGATCAGCCGTGAAGTTCCCGCCGAGGTAGCGGCGGAGCGCCACGTCGCGGGGTTTCCCCCCGAGCGCGCGATCATGGAGTGGGCGGACCGGGCCGGCTCCGGCCTGATCGTGGTAGGGCCGCACGTTCGCCGGGCAGGGCCCGCTCGTCTCCTCGGCAGCACGGCGGAGCGGGTACTCGGCGGCGCGGGAGTTCCCTGCCTGGTGGTCCGCACCCCACTCGCCGTGCCGTCGAGCCACGTGGTCGTGGCGGTGGATCCCGCGCACGACCTGGAGCCCGTGCTGGACGCCGCCATCCACTGGGCCCTCCTCTTCGCAGGCGCAGAGGGAGCGGGGGGTGCACCGAAGCTTTCGGTGCTCCACGTTACGAACGACCCGCGCAGCGGCCCTCCACCGGCTCTGGACGAGGCCCTTCGCCGCGCGCTCTCCCGTGGTGACGAGGAGGGGCGGTTGACCGCCAGTCTCGCCATCCGCGGCACCGACGTCGTGCAGTCGATCCTGCTGTTCGCCGAGGTAGAAGCCACCGACCTGCTGGTGCTTTCCACCCGCAACCGGGGCCTGGTGGGGCGTGCGCTGCTCGGGAGCGTGAGCGCCGAGGTAACCCGGCGCGCGCCGTGCAACGTCCTCCTCGTACCCCCCCGACCGAAGTAACAGCCTAAATTCCGGCGAGGGGGACGGCCCGGGAGCGGTGCGGACTAGACCGGCGCCCCCCCACGGGCGGGGGTCGCCTCGCGCCCGGTAAGGTCCTGCGCCGCGATGCGGAACATCACGGACCGCGCGGGCATGGGATCGTCGGAGGTAAAGGATTCCGGGATCAGCGACCGGAGCAGCTCCACCCCGGTGCGCCACGCCTCCTGGCGCCACTCCGGCCCGTCGTCCGTGACCGTGTAGAGCCCGCCGTGCACGACCACGCTGCGCCAGCTGAAGATTCCCTCCACCTCGTCCACCTCGAACGCCACGGGCCGCCACAGCTCCCCGGTCGCCGTGAGCTTGGCCCCGTGCGACGTGCGCCCGTACAGCCACTCGCCGTCGAAGACGTAGTGGAGCGGCTCGATGTCCAGGTGCTCGTTCCACGAGTACGCCAGGCGCCCCACGTGGTTTCGCGCGAGGATGCTCTCGCATTCCTCGCGGCTCAGGCTTCGGATGTGCGGCTTCGGCGTGGAGCTCATATTGATCCCTGTGGACGTGGCGGACCCGCGCGCGGCGTGGCAACGGGGATTTCGCTGACCGGCCCCCACCGGCCTTTCGGCTTCGACCCCGCTGGCTCACCCGGCACATCCAACGCCACGGCCATCCGCGGTGTGGGGGACAGCTTCCAAACCTCGACGAGTACTCCAGATGATTCCGCTTCCGGACGGAGGAGAAAACCCGCCGCCTGCCCACGCCCCGTGCGACGTCGTCCTGCGGGACGGCTCCACCGCCCGCGTGCGGGTGACGGAAGCCGGCGATGCGTCACGCGTCGCTGAGTTCCTCCGCGCGCTTTCTCCCGACTCGCGGGCACTCCGCTTCTGCGGCGCGGTCGGCGAGCAGGCGCTTTCGCGAGAGGCGGAACGCCTGGTGGGAACCGCCGGCGGTGCCTTTGGGCTTGTCGCGACGGTGGGCGGTGCCGGCCGCATCATCGGCCATGCGATGTTCATCGGCCTCACGGGCGTGCACAGCAGGGTTGCCGAGGTCGCGCTGGTGATCGCCGACGAGCACCAAGGACAGGGACTGGGGACCATCCTGCTCGGCCAGCTTGCCCAGATCGCCGCCGGCCACGGCGTACGGAGCTTTACCGCCGACGTGCTCGCGCACAACCGGCGCATGCTCCACGCCTTCCAGGAATCGGGCTTTCCGGTGACGATCACGTCGGATGGCGACGACGCCAGGGTGGACTTTCCCATCGAGGTGACGGGAGAAACCCTGCGGCGGTTCGACGAGCGGGAGTGGACCGCGGCGGTGAACGCCATGCGCCCCTTCTTCGCCCCCCGCTCGGTGGCCATGATCGGGGCGTCGCGCCGGCGCGAGTCGGTGGGCGGCACGTTGCTTCACAACCTCCTGATCTACCCGTTCGCGGGCCCGGTCTTTCCCGTACATCCAGACGCGCCGGTCGTCCAGGGCATCCTCGCGTACCCGGGCGTCGAGGAGATCCCGGGCCCGGTGGACCTGGCGGTGATCGCGGTTCCGGCCGAAGCGGTCGTCGAAGCCGCGGAGGCGTGCGCCAGGAAGGGGGTTCGCGCGCTGGTGGTGGTGAGCGCGGGGTTCGCCGAGTCCGGTGCCCTGGGGCGGAGCCGGCAGGATGCGCTCCTCCAGGTCTGCCGGATGAGCGGAATGCGGCTCATCGGGCCGAACTGCATGGGGATCGTCAACTCCGACCCCGCGGTGCAGCTGAACGCCACCATCGCGCCCGTGCTTCCCGTCGCGGGGCGCATCGCGTTCATGTCGCAGAGCGGGGCGCTCGGGCAGGCGATCATGGGCTACGCGAGTGCGCGCGGGCTCGGTATCTCCACCCTGGTATCCGTCGGAAACAAGGCCGACATCTCGGGCAACGACCTGGTTCGCTACTGGGCCCAGGACGCGGGCACGGACGTGATCCTGCTGTACCTGGAGTCGTTCGGCAATCCGCGGAAGTTCTCGCGCATCGCTCGCCAGGTGGCGCGCGGCAAGCCGATCGTGGCCGTGAAGAGCGGCCGGTCGCTGGCGGGCGCCCGTGCCGCCGGCTCCCACACCGGGGCGCTGCTGGGCGCATCCGACCTGACCGTGGATGCGCTCTTCCGCCACGCGGGCGTCATTCGGGCCGACACGCTGCGCGAGATGTTCGACATCGCGTCGCTCCTGGTGTCCCAGCCGGCACCCCCGGGCCGGCGGGTCGCCCTCGTCACCAACGCGGGCGGACCCGCCATCCTGTGCGCAGATGCGTGCCAGGCCGAGGGACTGGAGATCCCGCAGCTGGCTGGCTCCACCGTTGAAGCCCTGCGTCCCGTCCTCCCGGCGCACGGCGCGCAAGCCAACCCGGTCGACCTGGGCGCCGGCGCGACGCCCATCCTGTACCGCCGCGCCATCGAGATCGCCGGGCGGGATCCTGGCGTGGATGCCCTGGTTGTGATCCTGGTGCCGACGCACTCCGCGCCGGCGGAGGACACCCTCGGGGAAGTCTCCGCCGGCGCGCACCAGCTGGCTGGCAGGATCCCGGTGCTTGCCGTCGTGATGCAGCCGGCGCCCGCGCCCATGACCCCTCATTCCGGGGAGAGGCATCCACCCGTGTACGCCCAGCCGGAGGACGCGGCCCGCGCGCTCGCGAAGGTGGCACGCTACGGCGAATGGCTGGCGGAACCCGCTTCCGACGCTCCCCGCCTGGAGGGAGTGCGCCGCAAGGAAGCTCTCGCGATCGTGGCGGGCGCGGTGAGCCGCGGCGCCGAATGGCTCCTTCCCGACGAGGCTGCACGGCTGCTTCGGTGCTACGGCCTGTCGTGCCTGGCCCCGGCGACCGGCTCCCAGGCCCAGCAGATGGCGCCGGAGGGGGTGGAGATGATCGTGGGGGTGGTGCACGACCCGCAGTTCGGACCCGTGGTCGCCTGCGGCGCGGGGGGAGTGGTGATGGAGCTCCTGAAGGACGTCTCCGTCCGCCTGACTCCCCTCTCCCGAGCGGACGCGGAGAAGATGGTTCGTGAGCTCAGGACGTACCCGCTGCTCACCGGCTACCGGGGCGCCTCGCCCTGCGACGTCGGCGCGCTCGTGGACGCCGTGCTCCGCGTGGCGGCACTCGTCGACGACCTTCCCCAGGTGGTGGAGCTCGACCTGAACCCCATCATCATCCATCCCGCCGGAGCGGCGGTCGTGGATGCGCGCGTGCGGGTCGCGCCGCCGCGCCCGTCTCCCATGCTCGGCCAGCGGTGAGAGCGCTCGCGTGAAGACGCGGGTATCCCGATTGCATCCGCCGCCCGTAACGCGCCGCTCCGTTCCGGGGCGGCGCGACGGAACCCCGCACTCCAGGCCATGACCAGGGGCCAGATGATCGGGCTGGTGGCGGCGGTGCTCGCCGGGACGGCGATGGGGCTGGGCGCGTTCACGTTCGTGTACGCCAAGGGCGCCTCGTACCTGACCAACGACCCCTCCGCCTGCGCCAACTGCCACATCATGTCCGAGCACTACTCGGCGTGGCAGAAGAGCAGCCACAGGGCCGTGGCCACCTGCAACGACTGCCACACGCCGCACGACCTGGTGGGCAAGTACACCGTCAAGGCCAGGAACGGGTTCTGGCACTCGTTCTACTTCACCACGGGCCGCTACCCCGACCCGCTGCGCATCACCGAAAGCAACCGCCGCGTAACCGAGCACGCCTGCCGGTACTGCCATACCGAGGTCACCGACGCCATCGAGCACGGCGCGGGAGCACGCGGGGGCGACGCCGGGGGTGAAATGCGCTGCGCGCGGTGCCACGACGACGTGGGCCACCTGGTCCGCTGAACGCGGGCCGCACCCTCTTCCCAGCACGACGCGGACACGGACGATGGCGACCTCTCCCGATCCCGTACCCGTACCCGTTCACGAGCCCCGGCGCAGGCGCAGCCGGTGGTGGCTGCTGGCCATCGTGGGCGGCGCGGCCGTGGCCACGCTGGGGGTGGCGGCGCTGCTCACCAACATCTTCGAGCGCAAGGCCGAGGCGCGGAACCCGTTCTACCGCGTGGTGGAGCTGAACGACACCATTACCGACCCGGCCGTGTGGGGGCGGAACTTTCCCCTTCACTACGACGCCTACCGCCGCACGGTAGACCAGAGCCGCACCCGCTACGGCGGCAGCGAGGCCCTGCCCCGCGACCCCACCGCCGGCGATCCCCGGTCGACGGTGGCCCAGAGCCGGCTGGAGGAGGACCCGCGCCTGCGCGAGTTCTGGGCGGGGTACGCGTTCTCGCACGACTTCCGCGAGGAGCGCGGCCACGCGTACATGCTCTCGGACCAGGAGTTCACCGGGCGCCAGCAGGCCGCCCGGCAGCCCGGCACCTGCCTTCACTGCCACGGGTCCGTCTACGTTCCGTACCTGCGCGCCGGGAACGGCGACCTGATCGCCGGGTTCGAGCGGATGAACCAGATGCCGTACGCCGAGGCGCGGCAGCGCGTGCGGCATCCCGTGTCGTGCATCGACTGCCACGACCCGGAGACCATGCAGCTGCGGATCACCCGGCCGGGCTTCATCGAGGGGATGCGCGCGCTCCGGGCCAGCCAGGGCGCCCACGACTACGACGTGAACCGCGACGCCACCCGCCAGGAGATGCGGACGTACGTGTGCGGCCAGTGCCACGTGGAATACTACTTCAAGGGCCCGGAAAAGCGGCTGACCTATCCGTGGGCCAACGGCCTGCGGTCCGACCAGATCCTGGCCTACTACGACAGCACGGGGCACAAGGACTGGACGCACCAGGTGAGCGGCGCTCCCGTGCTCAAGGCGCAGCACCCCGAGTTCGAGATGTTCAGCCAGGGCATCCACGCGCGCGCCGGCGTGGCCTGCGCCGACTGCCACATGCCGTACGAGCGGGTGGGGGCCATGAAGATCAGCGACCACCACGTGCGCAGCCCGCTGCTGAACATCGCGCGCTCCTGCCAGACCTGCCACCGCACCAGCGAAGACGAGCTGCGGGAGCGGGTGCACATCATCCAGGACCGCACCTACCAGATGCGCAACATCGCCCTGGACGCGGTGCTGGACCTTACGCGCGCCATCGCCGCCGCGGCGCGCCCCGGCACCCCCGCGGCGCGGCTGGACTCGGCCCGGGTATACCAGCGCCGCGCACAGTTCCTGATCGACTTCGTGGAGGCCGAGAACTCCATGGGCTTTCACGCCGACCAGGAAGCCGCGCGAACGCTGGCGCTTGCGCTGAACCACGTGCGCATCGGCCAGGCGATGCTGCGGGGCGAGCGGCCCACCACCACGAACCGCCCGCTCGCCGCACCGCAGCTGGTTACGCCGCGCCCGCAGCCGTCGGGCGGCGGCCGGGGCGGGGAGACCTCGGGGGCGGGCAGCCGGCGCTGACGCGACGGGCCGCAAGCCCCTCCCTCCAGCGGCGAAAGCCGCCTGGCCTGCTCCAGGTCCACAGGCTTTCGGTGGCATAGACGACGAGCGGGAGCCGTTTCCGGCTCCCGCTCGTTGGACGTGCGCCACGGCTCAGCCGCGGTGCACGTCCCCTTCCCTCTTCCCAACTAGCAGCCGGAAAGCGTCGTGCCCGTGATGGTTACGTCGCCCTGCGACCAGGCGTTCCCGTTCAGGGTGCCGCGGGTGGAGGTGAGGTCCCCGCCGGCCAGGATGGCTCCCCGCATGCTGGTGTCCGTCGTGGTGGCGGCGTCCTCCACCCACCAGGTCACGTTGCAGGCGGAAGCGCCCCCGGCCATCACCACCGAGAAGTTGGTGGCCGTCAACGCGCCCACTCCGCTGGTGCCCACCTTGATCAGCCAGGTGCCGTCGGAGGGCCCGTTGAGCGTCAGCGTGCCGGTCAGGGACGCCGCGTTCGAGAAGCAGTACACGCCGGGGGCCAGGGTGACCCCGGCCAGCGAGCCGGTCAGCACCGTGCCGCAGGGCACGGTCTCCCGCTGGTTGTACGCGGCGACGAAGTTGTTGTAGGCCTGGATGGAAGCCGCGGTCCCCACCTGGGCCGTGCCCCCCGTGACCGGGCAGTTGACCGGGGTGAACGAGCCGGTGGGGCTCGCCTGGAAGGTGCCCACGTCGCCGCTGATGCTGCCGTCGGTGCAGGCTACCGCCACGTTCGCGAGCACCCGGAAGCTCACCGGCGGGGGCGGGGGCGGCGGCGGCGGGGGCGGCGGCGGCGGGGGCGGCGGCGGCGGCGGCGGCGGCGGCGGCGGCGGCGGTGGCGGCGGCGGCGGCGGCGGTGGTGGCGGCGGCGGGGGAGGCGGCGGCGGCGTCACGGTGACGGTGACGGTCGCCGTACCGAACATGGAGCCCTCGGTGGCCCGCACCGTGTTGGTGAAGGTGCCGGCCGTGTTCCCCGCCGTGAAGAGCGCGGTCTGCCCCCTGGTGCCGGCCGGGATGGTGCCGCCGCCGTTGGTGACCGACCAGATGGGGTTGATGGCGACCACGTTCAGGCCCGCGTCCCTGCCCACGGCCGTGAACGTCTGCTGGTCACCGGTTTCCAGCGTCACCGGGTTGGGCGTGACGGTGATGCTGGCCAGCGGCCCGGTGGTCACGATGACCGTCGCCGTGCCGAAGAGGGCGCCCGAGGTGGCCCTGACGCTGTTGGCGAAGGTGCCCGGGACGTTGCCCGCGGTGAAGAGCCCCGTGCTGGCGCCGATGGTGCCCGGCGGGTTGGTGGTGGACCAGACCGGCGTGATGGCGACCACGTTGCCCGCGGCGTCGGTGCCCACCGCCGTGAACTGCTGCTGCGTGGCGATGGCCAGCGTGGCCGGGTTGGGCGTAACCGTGATCAGGGCCAGGGGCCCGGGGGTCACGACGACCGTGGCCGTGCCGAAGATGGAGCCCGAGGTGGCCCGTACGCTGTTGGCGAAGGTGCCGACCGTGCTCCCCGCGGTGAAGAGCCCCGTGCCGGCGTTGATGGTGCCGGGCGGGTTGGTCGTGGACCAGACGGGGGTGATGGCGACGACGTTGCCGCCCGCGTCCCTGCCCACCGCGGTGAACTGCTGCTGGGCGCCGATGGCCAGCGTCGCGGGATTGGGCGTGACGGTGATGGTCGCCAGCGGGCCGGCGGTCACCGTGATCGTCGCGACGCTCGTCAGGCCGCCGCAGGTTACCGTCACCGTGCTGGTGCCCGGCGTGGCGCCGGCGGTGAACAGCCCCTCGTCGTTCACCGTGCCGCCGCCGGCGACGGTCCAGGTCTCGCCCTCGATCCGCGTTTCGTCGAAGCCGACGCGCGTGCCGGCCGCGGAGAGCTGTACCGTGCCGTTCACCGCGACGGTCGCGGTGGGCGGCGAAACGGTGAGCGAGGCCAGGTTCTGCGTACCCGTGGCGTCGCCGCACGCCGCCGTGGCCAGCCCGGCGAACGCCAGCGCCAGGAGTGCCCTGCCGATCCCTCCGCGCCGGGCCCGTGCTGGCCCGCTGCGGTTTTTCGTGAAGATGTTCATCCAATCCCCCGACCTGATGCGAGTGACCGCGACTGCGCGCGGATGCGCGCATGTCGAACGGAGATTCCTCGAAGTTCGCTTCGATCCCAGGGGCGCCCCTGGGGACGCCCCTGGCGTGCCGCTACTCGCCGCGGACGGCGCCGGACTTGACCTCGGTCTGGTACGGCTGGAACTCGCACCCGGGCCGCACCGGCAGGTAGACCACCTCCGGACGCGCCGCACCCGTCTCGGCGAACACCGGAACGCCCTGGTGCTCGGCGATCCGTGTCACCTCGCCAGTGCCCAGCACGCGCGGCAGCCCGAACCTCACGTAGCGCCGTCCGAGGACGGTGATCTGCTCATTCTGGATGTACCAGGCGGCGCCGCCGGCGTACTGCGGCGCGGTGGCCGGGTAGGCCTGCGCGAAGGGCCGGCCCGCGACCGTGGTGTCGCCCGTGGCCTGGGTGTACTGCGCCTGCACGCTGCGCAGCGCGCCGTTCTCCACCACGCACACGTCAATCGTCCTCGCCATCGGTGCCGCGGGAGGCGCCGGTGCTGGCGGCGGCTGGATGGGGGCGGGCTCGGGGAGCGGGGGGGGCGGCGGAACCATCATCGCCATCGGACGGGCGGTGCCCAGCAGCAGGCTCAGCCCGGCACGGGCGTGCAGGTTCAGGTTGGCCTCGGGCTCGTGGCCGGGCATGTAGTCGGCTACGCCGTCCACGCGAAGCGCCAGCGGGCCCGCCAGTGCCATGCGAAGGCCCGCAAGCCCGGAAACGCCGAAGCTGGCGCTGTCGGCTTCGGGCTCGGTGCCCCCGCCGAACGCGTAGTTCGTGCGGACGGCGCCGGCCCCGAGGATGAAGTGCGTGAGGCTGGCGAGCGGAATGTTGTAGTTCAGGCGAAGCGCGAACGCCGAAACGTCCACCTGGGTAGGCTGCGCCCCCGTGCAGCAGAACGTTTCGTCGGGATCGCGGTCCTGCTGCGAAAGGTAGCCGTCGGCTTCCAGCTGCAGGCGCGGGGTGAAGAACACGCCCAGCCGCGCCCCGTACCCGAACCCGTCCTCGGGCACCACGTTCGTGCGGCCGGCGTTCGCGTCGAACGCGGTCCACTGCCCGAAGGCGCCGATCTCGATGGTCCCGGCGCGCGGTGCCCGGGCCTGCGCCGCCACGGGTGCGCTGAAGCACGACACCATCACCGCGGCCGTGATCGCGCGGATGGCCAGACTGTCACTCACCATGACTGTTCCTCTCCAAAAGGTGGAACGCTTCCCTGCTCCGCCGATGATCGCCCACGGCTGGGCAGTGGTATTAACCACATGTACAATACAAGGTAGTACTTATTTACCACTTGGTCAAGTAGAACTCGCGCACGTGCTTACCAACGGGCACACAGATCGCATATCGGGGGCCCTGTTCGGGATGCCACGCGTGCGCGTCCGGGCTGGGCGGAAGGGGAGATCCCGAAGAGAGTTCGAGGTGTCGGGAGAGGAACTCGGCCGGAACGTCAGGCCACGCCGGCGACCAGACCTCCAACGAGCAAGAAACCGCCGAGGCCGGCGCGCCGGCCGGCCACACTAGAGCGCTTCCAGCCCCGGCTGGCCGGGCCCCGCCCCCCAAGAATGGATGTTGCAGGGTCCCCGCCTGCATGGTGCGATGCACCGGCGCAGCCGCGTGCGCGAGCGGCGGGCCGGCGCGGCGGAACCGTGCGCCTTCGGGAGAGCGCCGGACCGGCGCCCGCCGCATCATCCCCGTCCCCTGATGCCGTCCCTCTGCCCCACGAACCTGGAACAGGTGTGAAAATGACCAAGGCCGCGATCGCGATTTCGCGCAGTTCCGGGCCGGCGGCGGGCGAGGAGCTGGGCGCGGCCGTGCTGCTGCAGCTGGAGGGCGAATCTCCGGACGCCCTCATCGTTTTCGCCTCGCCCGGCCAGGACCACGAGGGCCTGCTCCAGGCGCTCACCGCCTCGTGCCGCCCCGGCGTGCTGGTGGGCTGCTCGTCGGCGGGCGAGTTCACCAGCGACGAAGCCGGCGTGGGAATGACCTGCGCGGTGGGGCTCGCCGCCCCCGAGATGCACTTCGCCGCCGCCATCGGGCGCGGCCTGCGGGAGGACCGCGCGGCGGCGGCCGAGGCGCTGGCCTCCGGGTTCCGCGGCCGTGACACGCCCGGGTACCGCCACCACGCGGCACTCGTGTTCACCGATGCGCTGGCCGGCTTCGCCGACGACCTGGTGGACCGCTTGACCCTGCTCACCGGCGGCGTCTACCGCTTCTTCGGCGGCGGAGCCGGCGACGATGCGCGCTTCGAGCACACGGTGGTGTTCTGCGGCACCGAGGTGGCCAGCGACGCCGTGGTGGCGCTGGAAATCCTTTCGAACAAGCGCATCGGCATCGGCGTGCGCCACGGATGGGCGCCCGGCGGGGAGCGCATGCGCGTCACCGAGGCGGAGGGAGCGCGGGTGGGAAGCCTGAACGCCGTTTCCACGGCCGAGGTGTTCGAATCGCACGCCGCGTCCACCGGCCAGCTCTTCGACCGTGGCGAGCCCGTTCCCTTCTTCCTCCACAACGTCCTGGGGGTGGAATCGCCCGAGGGATACCGGCTGCGCGTGCCGCTGTCGGTAGGCGAGGACGGGTCGGTGGGGTGCGCGGCCGACGTGCCCTCCGGTGCCGCCGCCTGCATCATGACGACGACGGCCGCGTCCGCCGCCGACGCCGCGGCCGAGGCGACACGCGCCGCGCTGGCGCAGATGGACGGGAACGAGCCCGCGGTGGCGCTGGTCTTCGACTGCGTCGCCACACGGCTGCGGCTGGGGCAGGAGTTCGGGGCCGAGCTGGCGGCGGTGCAGCACGAGCTGGGCAGCACCCCGATGGCGGGCTTCAATACCTATGGCCAGATCGCGCAGGCGGAGGGCCAGTTCAGCGGATTCCACAACTGCACGGCCGTGGTTTGCACGATTCCCCGGTAACGGCGCGCCCGGCGCCCGCCGGGCTCCTCGAGCGGGTCGGCGAGCTCGCCACCCCGGAGGGGCGCCCGGAGGCGGCCGCCGCGCTCGCCCGCCTGCTCGGCGGCGAGCGCCTGCTGCTCTTTGCCCCGGATCCCGAGCTGGGCGTCGTCCTTCCCGCGCCCGGCTTTCCGCAGGTGCTGCGCGGCGCCGCGGCGTGGCGGGCATTCATCGAGGCGTCG
Source organism: Longimicrobium sp. (assembly GCF_036388275.1). NCBI lineage: Bacteria > Pseudomonadati > Gemmatimonadota > Longimicrobiia > Longimicrobiales > Longimicrobiaceae > Longimicrobium > Longimicrobium sp. The sequence goes on along the minus strand of NZ_DASVSF010000059.1, from coordinate 17,560 downwards.
GCGCGCGACGGTGGGTTCGAGGGAACCGTGCCCGGCGCCGACGGGCCCGAGCCGGCGCAGGGCTGCGCCCTCGCGGACGGCACCGCCGCGGTGCTGGTGCGCCCGGCACCCGGCGCACCCGGGCCCGGGCTCCTCCGCCCGCTCCTTCCCCTGCTGTCGGCGTACTTCCGGTCCGAGCGGCAGGTGATCGCCGACGAGGTGCGCCTGCGGGCGGCGCGCGAAGCCGCCGAACGGGAGCGGGCGCTCACGCGGACGCTGCAGGACCTGCGCGGGCGGCTCGAAGAAGCGCTCGCCGAAGCCGGCGAGGCGCGAGCGCAGGCCGGGCAGCGGGCGGAAGAGGCCGAGGCGCTGGCGACGGAGCTGCAGGCCCACGCGGAACAGCTGCAGGACCAGGCGGTGGAGCTCGAAGTGCTCAACGACGAGCTCGCGGTGCGCGCGGAAGAGGCGGAGCGTGCGCGTGCCGAGGCCGACGAGGCCAACCGGGCGAAGTCGTCGTTCCTGGCCAACATGAGCCACGAGCTCCGCACGCCGATCAACGCCGTGATCGGCTACGCGCAGCTTCTCACCATGGGCGTCACCGGGCCGGTCACGCCGGAGCAGCAGGCGCAGCTGGAACGGATCCGGGCGAGCAGTGCCCACCTGCTCACGCTGATCAACGACATCCTGGACGTCGCCAAGGTAGAGGCCGGGCACATGACCGTGGAGCACACCCGCGAACCCGTGGCCGACGTGGTCGCGGAGGCGGTCGCGCTGGTGGGGCTGCAGGCCGAGGCGGGGACGCTCGCGCTCCACGACGAATGCGGGGGGTCGCCCGCCAGCTACGTGGGCGACCGGGCCCGGGTGCGCCAGATCATCGTGAACCTGCTCTCCAACGCGGTGAAGTTCACGACGGCCGGAGGGCGGGTGACGATCCGCTGTGGCACCACCGGCCGGCCGGATACGGACGCCGAGCTCACGGGCGCGGGCCCGTGGACGTACCTGGCGGTGGAGGACACGGGCATCGGCATTCCGCCCGACCAGCTCCCGCGGATCTTCCAGCCCTTCATCCAGGCCGAGGAAGGGCACACGCGGACGAGGGGCGGAACGGGGCTGGGGCTCACCATCAGCAGGCAGCTGGCACGGCTGATGGGGGGCGACCTCACCGCGACCAGCAGCGAGGGACAGGGCTCACGCTTCGTCCTGTGGCTCCCGGCGGTCACGCCCGAGGCGGGAGCCCTGGACACCACCATCCGCGTGGACGCGCAGACCGCCTGACCGAACGCCGCGCGCCCTGCTCTACTCCGGCGGGCTCGCCGGCCGCGTGATGGAGTTCTCCAGCCAGAGGAAGAAGCTCGACCCCACGCCGGCCGCGCTGGTCGTCGTCAGGTCTCCGCCCATCAGCCGGGCCAGGCGCTGGCTGATCGCCAGCCCCAGCCCCGCGCCCTCGGCACTCGCGTTTCCCAGCTGCTCGTACGGCTCGAAGATGGCCGGCAGCTTGTCCGCCGGAATCCCCGCGCCGTTGTCCTCCACCCGCATGTACACCCAGGGCCCCGGCCCTCCGAGCTGCGCGTCGGGCGGTGCCTGCTGGGTGGAGCCGGCGCTGATGGTGACGCGGCCGCCGGCCGGCGTGAACTTCACCGCGTTGGCCAGAAGGTTCACCAGGATCTGGCGCACGCGGTTCTCATCGCCCCAGTAGCACAGCTCCGCGGCCGAGCCGCCGATGGCGTTCGTCAGCGTCAGCCCCTTCGCGTCGGCCTGGGGCGCCACCAGCAGCAGCGCCTCGTCCGCCGTCTTTCCGAGCCCGTGTGCCGCGGGGGTCACGGGCAGCCCTCCCACGTCCAGCCGCGAAAGATCCAGCACCTCCGTCGCCAGCCCCAGCAGGTGCCTGCTGCTGACCCGGATGCGTCCCAACTGCGTACGCTGCGATTCGTTCAGCGGCCCCGCGATCTCCATGTCCAGGAGCTCGGCGTACGCGATGATCGCCTGCAGCGGGGTGCGCAGCTCGTGCGAGATGGTGGCCAGGAACGCGCCCTTGGCCCGGTTCTCCGCCTCCACTTTTCGGCCGGCCTCCGTGGCCTCCTTGGCGGCCCTGAGCGCCTCCTCCGCGGCATGGGCCGCGGTAAGGTCGCGGGTGAGCTTGGCGAAGCCCTGCAGCTCCCCGTTCGCGTCGCGCAGCGCGGTGAGGGTGGCGCCGGCCCAAAAGGTGGAGCCGTCGCTTCGGATCCGCTGGCCTTCGCTGACCATCTCGCCGCGCTCCGCGGCCTGCACCAGGTGGCTCTCGGCGGTCCCGTCCTCCGCGCCTCCGTCGGGGTACAGGACGCGGAAGTGGGCACCCTCCATCTGGTCCCGCGTCCACCACTTGATCAGGCGTGCGCCCTCGCCCCAGTAGACGATGGTCCCTTCCGGGTTCATCAGGAAGATGGCGTAGTCCCGAACGTTGTCGGCGAGCGAGATGAACGCGCGCTGCGCCACCCCCGTGGCATCGAGAACGGCGTTGGGGTTCGGCGCGTCCGCCCCGCTTTCCGCGCGCTGCGTTGCCCGCAGCTCCCCGCGCTTCCAGGCTTCCTCGCGCTCCCTGGATTCGGGGGCGGGCGAGCCGGCCGTTTCCGCCGAAGGGGGCGGCACCACCGGGTCGGGCGTACGCGGATCCCCGGGCGTCTCGTCGCGCATCATTCCTGGATTCTCTCGCTGAGCGTGGACAACGCGGTGCGGACCGCCCCGACGTGCAGCCTGCGCCTATCCATCCGCATGGCGCGGAAGGCGGAGCAGGAAGGTGCTCCCCGAGCCTTCCGTGGACTCCGCGGTCAGGTCTCCCCCCATGCCGCGGGCGAGGTCACGGCTGATCGCCAGCCCCAGCCCTACCCCGCCCTCGGTGCGCGTGAGGCGGGCGTCCACCTGGAAGAAGGGCTCGAACACCCTGCGCAGTCCCTCCTCCGAAATGCCGATCCCCGTGTCCGACACGGAGATGGCGACTGCATGGGGCCCGGCCGCGCACGCGATGCCGATGCGCCCGCCCGCCGGTGTGAACTTGATGGCGTTGCTGAGCAGGTTGAGCAGGATCTGCTGAACCCTCGCCGGGTCGGCGTACACCGTGAGGGCCGGGTCGCATTCACCGGGGGCGGGGACCAGGCCCTTCGCCACGAGCTGCGGAAGCACCAGCGCCTCCGCGGCGGCGATCATTTCGCCCACGGGCACGTGCTCGGGGAAGTGCTGGGGGGCTGCCGATTCGTTGCGCGCAAAGTTGAGCACGTCGTTGATGAGCCCCAGCAGGTGCTTCGTACTGCGCTGGATGCGCTCGAGCGCCTGGCGCTGCTCCGCGGTCACGGGCCCGTGCACGCCCATGTCGATGAGCTCGGTGTAGCCGCCGATGGCGTTCAGCGGGGTACGCAGCTCGTGGCTCATCACGGACATGAACTCGCTCTTGGCGCGGTTCGCCGTCTCCGCGACCTCTCTCGCCTGACGCTCCGCCGCGAAGAGCCGCGCGTTTTCGATCGCCACGGCGGCGCGCCGCGCCAGGTCCTGGCCAAAGGCAAGGTCCTCGGGCCCAAAACGCCGCGCGGACTCGGCCTGTACCAGCGAGAGGGCGCCGATGGTGCGCCCGCGCACGGTGAGCGGAAGCGACAGGTGCGACCGGAATCCCGTCTGGCGCAGCGCCGCCAGGTGCTCCTCGTCTTCCGCCACCGCCTCGAACACGCCCTCGGGGATCTCCGGCACCAGCTCCGGTGCTCCCGAGCGCACCACCTGGGCGGTGCCGAACGGCGCGGCGGGGTCGATGGGGTATCTCGCGAGAAGCTTCTCGGCCCACGCAACCCGCTCCGGGTCGCCGTGGTGAATGGCGGCCGGCTCGATGCGGCCGTTCTCGGTGACCAACTCCACGAAGCACCAGTCCGCCACGCGCGGCACCACCAGGCGCGCGAGCGCGCCGAGGGTAGCCCCGATGTCCAGTGACTCCGCGAGCACCGCTCCCGACTCGGCCAGGACCTCCGCCCGCTCGCGGAGCCGCTGCTCGGCTTCCAGGGCCCGGGCCCGCTCCAGCGCCTGGGCCGCCTGCTCGCCCAGGGTGAGGAGAACGGCGAGCTCGTGGTCGTCGAATCGCTGCTCCTCGGAAAAGCTGAAGGACAGCCCTCCGATCACCTGGCCGCGCGCGCCGACGGGGATGGCGATGTAGGCCTCGGTACGGGCCCGGCCAAACTCGGCGGCCATCCCCGGGTAGCGCGCCTCGACCTCCGCGCGGCTGGCCATGATGCGCGGCTGGCCCTCTCGAACGGCGTCGGAAAGCGGACGCCCGGGCGTGAGCGGAAAGCGGGCCCACCGCGCGGCCACCTCGGTGTCGTAGCCGTGCGAGTGCAGGATCTGGATTTCGCTTCCCGCGCCGGCCAGGAGTCCCAGCGATCCGGCGCTCGCCCCCAGGACCTCCATGCCGTACTCCACGCAGGCGCGTGCCACCGGCGCGATGCCGGACGACTCGTTGAGCGCCGCGGCGAACGCCTGGAGCAGGCGCGACCGGTTCGCCGCGCGTTCGCTGGCGCGGAGCAGCTGCGCGTTCTCCACCGCGGTCGCCGCCCGCCGGCCCAGGTCCTCGGCGACGGCGAGGTCCGCGGGGGTGAAGCGGCGGCCCGTCTCGGCCGACACCAGCATCAGGGCGCCGACCTGCCGTTCCCTCACCGCCAGCGGCACGACGATGGCCGACGTGAAGCCGATCTCCCGCAGCAGCACCAGGTGCGTCTCGTCCTGGGCCGCGGCCACGAGCATCTCGTCGGGGATGTGCTCGTAGAACTCGGACCGGCCGGTACGCAGCACGGCCGGGATCCCCGTCGCCGCCTCGGGATCCGGGGGGTACCGGCGGGTGATCGCCTCCGCCCAGGCAACTTTCGCCGGGTCCCGGTGCGCCACCGACCGGCTCCGCCGCGGTCCGTCCCTGACCTCCACCACGCACCAGTCCGCCAGCCGCTCCACCGCCAGGTTCGCCACGCTCCGCAGCGTGGCCTCGTAGTCCAGCGACGAGCCCAGGATCTCGCTGGCGTGCGACAGGAACGCCAGCCGGTCCTGTCCCGCATGCGCTTCTTCCGTGGCGGCGCGCAGCTCCTGGTTCGTGGCCTCCAGCTGCTCGTTGAGCGAGTGCGCTTCCTCGACCTGCTGCTCCAGCTCGACCGCCTGCTCCTGGAGCAGCATCTCGATCCGCTTGCGTTCGGTGCTGTCGAGCACCATTCCCAAGGTGTGGAGCGGCGCCCCGTCATCCCCCCGGACGAGCGACACGACCAGGTCCGCCCAAACGACGCCCCCGCCCTTGCGGATGTAGCGCGTGTCGGTCCGGTAGCTGTCGCTCCCCCCGGCGATCAGCTCCTCGTAGAGCGCCCGGTTCCGGTCCCGGTCTTCCGGATGCGTGATGCCGTGGAACCCGGTGTCCCGCAGCTCCTGCAGCGAGTAGCGGAGCATCCGCGCCAGGGCGGGATTGATCGCCGCCGGCACCCGGTCCAGGCCCCCGAGCGCGATGCCGATGCCGGCGTGCTCGAAGGTGGCGCGGAACAGGGCCTCGCTCCGGCGGAGCGCGGCCTCGGCACGGTGGCGCGGGGTGACATCCACGACGTGGGCGACGATTCCCCACACCCGGCCGGCGGCGTCGGTGAGCGGCTGATAGGTGAAGTCCACGACGTGCGACTCCACCTCGCCGTCGCCGTCGTCGTCCCACTCGGCGACGACCCCGGCGCCCTCCACGGGCTCCCCGGTGGCGAATGCGCGGTCCAGCATGGCGGTGAAGCCCTGCGCGTGCAGCTCGGGAAGCGCCTCGCGGAAGGGCCGTCCGATCAGGTCGCGTCCCCCGACGATGCGTCGGTACGCGGCGGATGCGGCAACCACGACGTGGTCCGCCCCTTCGTACACGGCGGCCGCGGAGGGAAACTGCTCGACGACGGATCGGAAACGAGCGTGGTCTTCGTCGAGGAGACGGGTGGAGTTCACAGCCTTCAAGGTGTGCGGCTCGAGCCGGGCCGCCGGGAGATCGGCGGCGCCGGGTGCGCGGGCCGGTGCAAGTTGCGTGCGGCGTGGCGCACGGGTACGCCAGCGGGGGCCCGACGCTCGACGCTCAACTCCGCGGCCACGAGGACGGGGAGAGGGTACCGCGGGCGGATGGGCGTGGGTGTGGTGGGCTCGTCATCAGGCGGGAAGCTTCAGGATGAAGGTGCTTCCCACGCCGGGCGCGCTCTCCACCACGAGGTTTCCCCCCATTCCCCGCGCCAGCTGGCGGCTGATGGCGAGCCCCAGCCCGGTTCCCTCCTGCGTTCGCGTCAGGTCGGAGCGCACCTGCACGAAGGGCTCGAACACCGCCGCGAGCCGGTCTTCGGGGATGCCGATCCCCGTGTCGCGAACGCGGAAGCAGATGCACTCCCCTTCCCGCTCGCAATCGACATGGATGCGGCCCTGGGGATGGGTGAACTTGACCGCGTTGGTCAGCAGGTTCACCAGGATCTGCCGCAGCTTGTCGGCATCCGCGCGTACGGACAGGGAGGGCTCCGTCTCGCCGATGACCAGCTCAAGCCCCTTCGCCCGCGCCTGCGGCATCACCAGCGCCTCCGCGGATGCGAACGCCTCCCGCACGGGTACGTCGGTGATGTCGTACTCCACCGTGCCCGTCTCGAGCTTGGTGTAGTTGAGCACCTCGTTGACGAGCCCCAGCAGGTGCTTCTGGCTCATCCGGATGCGTTCCAGGTCCCTCCGCTGCTCCGGGGTCACGGGCCCGCGGATCCCCATCTCGATCAGCTCGGTGTAGCCGCCGATGGCGTTGAGCGGGGTCCTCAGCTCGTGGCTCATCACCGAAAGGAACTCCCCCTTGGCGCGGTTGGCCGAGTCCGCCTCGGCGCGGGCTTCGTCGTACTGGGCCAGCAGGTCGCGCAGCGCGTACTGGCGGGCACGGTTCTGGAGCGCCGCCCGCATCACGGAGATGAGCGAGCCGGGAGGCACGGGGCGGTCCAGGAGCAGCACGCTTCGGCCTGCGCAGAGCCGCGCCAGGGTGGCGAGGGGAGGCGAAGGCTTCTCCGAGTTCGCCACGAACACCTGCACGGGGCAGTCGGACCATACCGGCTGCTCGGTGAGCGCATCCACCAGCATCCGCACCGTGGCGGCCGAGGAGAGCGCTTCCTCCACCAGGAGGGCGGCGCCCGCACCCTCCCGGAACGCCGCGCAGAAGTCGTCCATCGCCGCGCAGACGGTGCAGGCGAACCCGGCCCGGCCCAGCGCCTGCTTCGCCAGCTCCGCGGTGCGGCCCACCGGGGCGAAGACCAGGATGCGGAACTCGGGCGCGCCGAAATCCGCGTTCGCGCCCAGCCCCTGGAGGGTGGGTCCGAGGCGATCGGATTCCTCAGTTGGCGGGTGGGGCATCGGCCAGGTCCATGAGCGTCGCATCCGGCCCCTCGAACGTCGGGCTCCCCGAGAGCACGCCCCGGAAGCCCGTCAGGGGCTCGCCCACTTCCATGCCGTTGGGGGTGATCTGGAACTCGCGGATCCCGTGTCCGTGCCCGCCGTACCGCTTCTTGAACACGCTGATCGCCCGCCGGATGGCGCCGTCCGCCTCGAAGTGGCGCAGGAGGAGCACCGTGTCGGCCAGGTAGCTCACGTCCACCGGACCGCCGAGCGTGGGACCCAGCACCCCGTGCTGCGCCACGATCAGGATGGAGAGCACGGTCTGGCTGCTCAGGTAGGTGAGCAGCTCGTGCATCTGGGTGATCAGCATCCGCTCGTCGGGCATGGCGCTCATGTAGCCGGTCAGGCTGTCGATGACCACCATCCGCACCGCCCGCTCCTGCACCTGCGACCGCACCAGGTCCGCGAACTCGCCCGGCGACACCTCGCCCGTGTCGATCTCGCGAAGGGTGATCATCCCCGAGTCCAGGTGCGGGCGGATGTTCATCCCGATCCCCTCGGTCCGGTGGATGAACGTTTCGGGGCGCTCGTCGAACAGAAAGAAGATGGAGCGCTCGCCCCGCTCCGCCGCCGCGAAGGCGTAGTGCGAGGCCAGGGAGCTCTTCCCGGTGCCGGAGGGCCCCAGGAACAGCGTGGAGCTCCCCTCGGCCAGACCGCCCCCCAGCATCTTGTCGATCTCCTCGATGCCGCTCTCGTGGGCCCGCCAGGCGTTGTGCAGCCGCTCCCCGGTCCGCAGCCGCGGGAACACCTTCAGGCCGCCCGTGCAGATGCGGAAGTCGTGGACGCCGTCGTCGTAGCGGATCCCCCGCACCTTGAGCACGCGCAGCTGGCGGCGCTCGTTGCCGTACGAGGTGGGCGTGTGGTCCAGGAGGATCACGCCGAAGGCCAGGTGCTGGAGCTCGCTGTGGCCCGGCATCACCGGGTGGTTGTCCAGGAACAGCACCGTCGCGCCCCGGTTGGCGAACAGCTCCTTGAGGATGAACAGCTGGCGCTGGTAGCGGCCCGCGTCGTTGGATAGGAGACGAAGCTCCGAAACGGCGTCGAACACCACGCGGGTCGGCTGGATCTCGTCGATCACCGCGCGGATGGACTGCATCATCTCGCCCAGCTCCACGTCGGCCGTGTGGAAGAGCACCTGCTCCGCGCCGAGCTCGGGGACCACGTTGTCGGCGGAGATCTCGTAGACCTCCACTCCCTCCAGCGTCCAGCCATGGGACGCGGCGAGCCGCCCGATGACCTCCTTGCTCTGGCTCATGGTGATCAGCAGGCACTTTTCGCCGCGCTCCGCGCCGGCGCGCAGGAAGTGCAGGCCGGCGAGCGACTTGCCGGTCCCGGGCTCGCCTTCGATCAGGTAGATCTCGTGGGCGGGGTAGCCCCCGCCGAGAATCCGGTCCAGGCCTTCGATCCCCGACGAGGCGCGCAGCACTTCCGGGGGCGTGATTTCGCTCATGGTCGGGATCCGGGGGAGAAACGCATGGGTGCCACTGGCGCACGTGCAGTGCCAGAGGGGCACGGAGGGGCCTGGCCCGCCGCCGGAAAAAGGTACCGCGGCCCAGCTGCACCGGTATGGCCCGCCGGTACGTGACGCGGACAGCTCGATCGTTCGGGGCACGTCGCGCGGGTCGCTGCGCACGAGCTCCACGTCGCCAGCCTCGGCCGCCTTGTCACCGCTGCCGCGGATCGCACCGAGCGTAGAGAGCCGATTGATGGTCCCGGATCGCGCCGGGACCGTGGGTCACTCTTCGGCCGGCGCCCAGCCGGAGACCTGCGCGTCGTACCGATCACGCGCCGCGTCGATCTCCACCAGGTGGTCCTGGGACCACCGGACGAGCTGCCCGACAATGTCGCGCAACGTCAGGGCGAGCGGAGTAAGGGCGTATTCCACACGCGGCGGCACCTCGGGGTACATGGTCCGCGAAACCAGCCCGTCCCGCTCCAGGCTCCGAAGCGTCACCGTCAGCATCCGCTGGCTGATGCCTTCCACCCGCCGCCGCAGCTCACTGAACCGAAGCGTTCCTGCCTCGCCGAGGACGTGGATCACGTACACGGACCACTTGTCCCCCACGCGCGCGAGTACCTCGTGGGCGCGGCAGCCCATCGACTCGTGCGCGGCGGAAATCGGGGCCGCCGCAGCACGTCTGGGACGAGGTGCGGTCGTGCGGGCAGCTGTGGCCATGGTTCCCTCCAGGTTACTGAGGCACGTGTGCGTGCGTTCTTCCAGATGCCGTGACACTCCAATATGTTGGAGACGGTTCCTCTTGGGAACTTACAACCGATCGGATACCAGCATCCGGAGCAAATATGACACCGAACTCGAAGCCACTCGAACTCGGGGTCTACACGTTCGGCAACACGCCGCGCGCAACGAGCGGTTCCACCGCGCAGGCGATCCGCCACGCTCTCGAAGCGGTGCACCTGGCCGAAGAGGCCGGCCTCGGCTTCTTCGGCTTCGGGGAGCATCACACCCGCTCGATGCCTGTATCGTCGCCGACCTCGCTGGTCATCGCCGCCGCGGCGTCGACGAAGGAAATCAAGCTCGGGACGACGGTCACCGTGCTGTCCACGGAGGAGCCGATCCGTGTCTTCCAGCAGATGGCTACGGCCGCGGCAATCGCACCCGGCCGCATCGAAATCGTCGCCGGCCGCGGATCATCGGCGATCACGTTCCCGATCTTCGATGAGGACGAGCGCGAGTACGACGTGCTCTTCAACTCCAAGCTGGATCTGCTGCTGGAGCTGAACCAGAACGAGCGTGTGACCTGGAGCGGCCCCCACCGCCGCCGGCCGCTGGAGGACATGCTCGTCGTCCCGCGGCCGGAGGAGCCGCTGCGGGTCTGGCTCGGCACCGGCGGCAGCCCGGCGTCCGTTCTGCGGGCGGTGGACCTTGGGCTGCCGATGTTCCTCGGCATCCTCGGTGGGACCCCGGAGCACTGGGCGCAGTACGGCCGCGCCTACCGCGACGCATGGGCCAGGATCGGCCACCCGAAGGAAGCGGCGGACGTCGCCGTGGCAGTGCACGGGTTCGTCGGTGAGAACGACCGCCAGACGAAGGCAACCTATCTGGAGCACGAACTCCGGATGTTCGAGACCGGCATGGCGGAGATCGGCCGCGCTGGACGGGCCCCTTCTGGCCGTGAGCGCGACATGGAGCGGGACGGAATGGTGTTCGCCGGCGGCCCCGACGAGATCGCCGACCGAATCCTTCACCTGCACGAGCTTCTCGGCCACTCGCGGCAGATCCTGCAGATGGATGTGGGCGGGATGCCGCACGCCAGCTTCCTGAAAAGCATCGAGCTGCTGGGCACCCGGGTGCTTCCGCAGGTCCGCAAGGCACTGGAGGGGCTATGATCCCCGGACAGTCACGCGCGCCACGCGCATCAACCCTTCTGAACCAGCACGAATATGCCCGCTGACCGGCTGCCTGCATCTCCCGTCCGGAGTCGCCCGCTGCACATCACGTTGTGGGCCCTCCAGGTGCTTCTGGCCGCCTTCTTCCTGATGGCCGGCATCAACCACGGCCTGAAGCCGATCGCGGAGGCCGCACAGTCCTCGCCGTGGATCACCGGCGTGCCCGTGTGGCTCGCCCGCTTCATCGGGTTCGCGGAGATCGCCGGCGGCATCGGCCTCGTGCTTCCGGCGGCGACCCGGATCAAGCCGTGGCTGACGCCGCTGGCGGCGGCCGCATTGGCCGTGGTCATGGCGCTCGCCGCCGCCTTCCACGTGACCCGCGGCGAGGCCAGCGTGCTCGCCTTCAACCTCATCCCCGCGCTCCTCGCCGCCTGCGTGGCGTGGGGGCGTTCGGGTCCGGCGCGCATCGCGCCACGTACCTGACCGTCGCACACACAACAGCCGAGAGAAACGGAAATGCGGATCGGAATCAGCGGAGCGAGCGGACAGCTCGGAGCCGCCACCGTGGCGGAGCTCGTACGCCGCGGCAGCCACGACATCGTCGGGATCTCCCGCTCCCCCGAGCGGGTGTCTGCTCCGGTGAGGGGACGGCTGGGCGACTACGACCGGCCGGAAACTCTCGCCGAAGCATATGCCGGGCTGGACCGGCTGCTGATCATCCCCACCGGCGAGATGGGTCCCGGCCGTCGTGCGGGGCAGTCGGTCGCCGCCATCGACGCCGCCGTGGAGGCCGGCGTGGGGCACATCGTGCTCATGTCGTCGGCGGGGACGCGGGCCGCCGAGGAGCCCGACATCTATGCCTCCTACTGGACCGCCGAGCAGCACCTGATTCGGACGGCGCCACGCTGGACGATCCTGCGCATGAACTACTATGCCGAGGCGCTCCTGCAGGAAGCGCGGATGTCGCTCGCCGGAGGCGTGCTGACCGGCCTCGGTGAGAATCGCGTGGCGTTCGTTTCGCGCGAGGATGTAGCCGGGGCGGCCGCAGGGATTCTCAGTAGCGAAGGACACGTCGGAGCGATCTACAACGCGACGGGGCCCGGGAGCCTTACGGGCGCCGAGCGGGCGGCGTTGGTGGCCGATGCGTCAGGGCAGCCGTTCTCCTTCCTCGTGCTTCCCGAGGCCGTGCTGCGCCAGGGGATGGAGCAGGCGGGACTCCCGGCTCCGATCGTGGGCGTGATCCTCTCGATCCAGGAGAAGTTCGTGCAGGGCGGCTTCGACATCGTGACGGGTGACGTCGAGCGCCTCTCCGGGCGGAAGCCACGCGCGTTGCAGGACCTGGTGCGAGAGGCCTTCTCCGGCCGCTGAGGCGGCGCTTCCCGACAGCGTGTGACCCGGGTGCGGCGCTCAGTCGCGCAGCCTCTCGGCGAACCCGCCGCCCTCCCCTCCCTGCGCAGCAAAGAGGGTTGTGCGACCGCACAACCCTCTTTGGCGTATTCCTCCGTCTCCGAGCGGCCAATCGCGGAGGTCTCTTCTGTCGCGTACCCGGATCCAGCAATCGTTTTTCGGATCAGGAACAACTTTGTCGATCGTTGTCGATCACGAAACATCTTCATTGGCCGGCTGCGCTGGCCATGGTGGACGTGAACAAAACGAACAATCAGAACAGGTAGCGCAGGCCCAGCTGCACCCGGTAAACGTCGGCCGTGGTGGCGGTCCGCGTGAACGTTTCGGTGATCAGCTCGCCGTTGATGTTCCGCAGGCGGAACTGGGGCTGACCCGCGGCGTTGGCCCCCGCCGGCAGCACCGGCTGCATGGTGACGAACGCGAAGCCCGTCCCGTAGCCGCTGCTCAGCAGGTTGGCGAAGTTCAGCACGTCGGCGCGCAGCTCCAGGCCGTGCCGCCGGCCGCCGATGCGCGAGGCGAGCTGCTGCGACACCGAGAAGTCCATCCGGTACACCATGGGCAGGAACACGGCGTTGCGCTCCACGTACTCGCCGCGGTGCTCCCGCAGGTAGCGGTCCTGCTGGATGAACGCCTCGAAGGCCTCGGCCTGCTGCGCGGCCGTGAACGTGAACGTCTTGGCACTCGCCCCGGAGCCCACGGTCTGCGTGTACTGCTGGAAGTTCATCTCCGAGGCGTCGCGCGGCACGTACAGCAGGTCGTTGCTGGTGCCGCCGTCGCCGTTCATGTCGCCGCCGTACACGTAGCTCGCGGTGCCGCCGTTGCGGCCCTCCCAGAACAGCGAGACCGTGGTGGCGCCGAAGCCGAACAGGTCGCGGCGCGCGGAAAGCGCGGCGAACACCCGGTGCCCCGGCGAGTTCGCCGAGAAGCCCAGGCCGGGGTTGTTGGGGTCGCCCGCGTGCGGATTGTTGTTCCACGACCCGAACGCGATGGAGCCGGCGTCCACCGTGTTCCTGGCCTCGCCGTAGCTGTACGCCACCTTCGCGAACACCCCGCGCGCGAAGGGGCGCTCCAGCGAGGCCGACAGGTTCCACGACCTGCCCTCGTCCCCGTTCTTCAGCACCACCGCGTTCGCGACGTTGCAGTTCAGGCGGTTGAAGCCGCCCGACACCGTGGGGCAGCGGCCGCTGGCCGACGTCCAGCGCGGCCGGGGGTCGGGGCCGGTGAAGGCGGTGTTGGCCGGCGCCAGGTTGGCGTTGATGTAGTACACGCCGTTCAGGTCGCGGCCGTACAGGTATTCGAAGGTGGCCACCAGCCCCAGCGGAAGCCGCTGGTCCACGGCCAGGTTGGTGCGCCACACCTGCGGGAACCGGAAGTCGGGGTCGGTCAGCGCCAGCTCGTAGCTCGAGGCCGGGGCGCCGGTGACGTTCTTGGGCTTGTAGGTGTTCGGATCGGGATTGAACGGGCGGGCGGTGGTGTTGTCGAGCTGCTCGAAGCCCGTCAGCACGCCGGTGGTGCCGATCTGGTTGCTGATCCACACGAACGCCGGACGCCCGGTGAACACGCCGGTTCCGCCGCGAACCTGCGTGGAGCGGGTGCCCAGCACGTCCCAGTTGAAGCCCAGGCGGGGCGAGAACAGGGGCGCCGGGTCCGGAAGCTTGCCCGTGCTGTACTTCACGTCGCGGCCGTTCTCGTCGCGGAAGGTCAGCAGGTCGGCCGCCTCGTTGGTGTACGCCGTGTTGCCGAACACCGGCACGTCCACGCGCAGGCCGGTGGTGAGCGTGAACCGCCCGTTGGGGCGCCACTCGTTCTGGGCGTAGCCCCCGGTATAGAAGACCTCCAGGGGCTGCACCGGCTTGTCCTGCCCCGGGATGTTGGCCCAGCGCACCTGGAAGCGCCGCAGGGACACGGGCGACGTGGTGCGGTTGGGGTTGGCCAGGTAGCCGTTGGCGTCGGCGTAGAAGTCGGCGAGCGAGTTGTACACGTACACGCTCTGCGACCCCGGGAAGAACACGTTCTCCGACTCGTACCGCTCGGCGCTGATCCCGAAGGTCTGCGTGTGGTAGGTGCCGAACCGCGTGACGTTGTTCTGGAACTGCAGGCTGCTGTAGCGAAGCTCGTTGTTGGGGGTGAAGGGTTCCGTGCCGAACGAGGTGTACACGCTTCCCTCGTTCAGGATGTCGACGAAGGGGAACAGCTCGCCCGTGGTCCCGCGGCTCTCGTCCTGGAAGGTGTAGCCCAGGATCATGTTGTTGGCCCAGTTCCCCCGGAACTGCGAGTTCCACTCCCCCACCAGCGAGCGGATGTTTTCCGTGATGCTGTAGTTGGAGCCCTGGAAGTTCAGCGCGGTCAGGTTCGTGCGCCGGGTACCGAAACCCAGCGACGACGAGTTCGAAAGCAGGACGTCGGCCTCGGAATCCAGGTGGTTGTACCGCAGGCTGAGCCGGTTCCCGTCGTTGATGTTGTAGTCCAGCTTGGCCAGGAAGCGGGTACCGGGAACTTCGTGCTCATAGCCCTGGAACGGGCCCGTCTGGTAGTCGAAGTTGGTGCCCAGGAAGGTGCTCAGGGCAGTCAGGTCCGACTCCAGCACGCGCGTGGTGCTCCCCTCGGCGGCCTCGGTCCCCGTGTTCGCCCGGAAGGTGGTGCCCGGCTCCGTCAGCGACTCGCGCTCCAGGTTCACGAAAAAGAACAGGCGGTTCTTGACGATGGGGCCCGAGAGCCAGCCGCCGAACTGCCGGAAGTCGAACTGGGCCGGCGTGAACGGGGTGGCGCCGGCCTGGTCGCCCACCAGCCCCTCGTCGCGGAAGTCGAACCGCAGCGCGCCATGCAGCTCGTTGGTGCCGCTGCGGGTAACGGTGTTCACCCCCGCGCCGACGAAGTTGCCCTGGCGCACGTCGAAGGGCGCCACGTTCACCTGCACCTGCTCGATGGCGTCCAGGGAGATGGGCGCCACGCCCGTCCGCTGCCCCGGCGCGCCCGCCAGGCCGAACGAGTTGTTGAAGTACGAACCGTCGACCGTGATGTTGTTCAGCCGGTTGTCGGTGCCCGCGAACGACAGCCCGCCGCTCGCCTGGGGGGTCAGCCGGGCGAAGTCCTCGATGCGGCGGCTGACCGTGGGCATCGCGTCGATCTGCTCGCGCGCGACCGTCGTCGCCGCCCCGGTGCGGTCGGGGCTGAACACCGCGCCCGCCCGCTGCCCCTGCACTGTCACCTCGTCCAGGACCAGGGTCGCCTCGGCCAGGCGGAACGACAGGTCGGTGGTGGAACCCAGGTTCACGGCGACCCCCTGGCGGCTCTGGGTGCCCAGCCCCAGGCGCGCCACGGTGACGGTGTACGGCCCGCCGACGCGCATTCCCGGAAGCTGGAACCGTCCATCGGCCCGGGTGGCGCCCGAGTACCGCGTTCCGGAGGGCTGGTGGACGGCGGTCACGCTGGCGCCCGCCACGGGCTCGCCGGTGCTCGAGGTCACCGTGCCGCTGAGCGACCCGGTGGTGACCTGGGCCCATGCCGCTCGGGGCACCAGGAACCCGGCCAGCGCCGCGATCAGCAGCACCACACAACGAGATGCTCGGTTCATCGGTGTCGTTCCTGTGGACGGGGTTTCAGCGAGGGGGCGGGGCGAGAGTCGGGAGGGTGCGCCGCGAGCCGCTTCGCGGGCCGGGAAACCGTGGTATGGGCCCCGATACGACCGGGACACCGGCTCCGGAGGCCGGGGACGGCGGTCACGACGGACGGTGAATCCTACAGCGGAACAAGGCAAGGGGAAAGGACCCTGATGACGGAGTGACCGCTGTTCATCCACGGGCCGACGGGGAGGTGACGATGGGCGTCGTCGCCATGCAAGGAGGAGCGCAGAACAACCGGCGCGTGGCCGTTCCATGGAGACCGAAGAATTCCACGGCGTACTCTTTACTGTCGACGCGCTGATCCTTCCGGAAGAAGCTCACGACGGTGCGGGAGCCCGCGAAGCAGCTCCAGCTGCCGCGCGCGGCCCAGGGTTCCCCCGCGGGCGCGGTCCGCCGGCCACGATCGCCACAAGCAGCCGCCTTCAACACGGAGCAGCCGACCGCTCACCGCCACACAGTCCGGCGGCGGTGAGGCTCGCCGTGTGGGGGGGGTCACCTGAAACCCCGTGCTGCTTCGATGATCCGCGAACGACAACTCGGCTGCTGAGCAGTCGCACAGCGAATGGATTCCGCAGCGGACCCCATGATGCACCCGGCTACTCGTCCCCCCGCTGACCCCGTGCCCGAGCTGCACGCCAGGCTCCAAACGCCCGTTGACACACGGCAAGCGCCGGTATTATCGTGAATTCGTTTGTTTTTCAACATTCGCGCAATCCTCCCCAAGGCTTAGAGGTCATTGGACCGTCTCCCCCCCGCCTCGATCACGAGGCGGTGATGGGAGGCTGTGGTCCTCTCGGGCCGGGCCGGTCACCGAGTGTCGAGAATGACGTGAGCTGGCAAGACCAAGGGATCCCGCGGGGCACATAGGCCCCGCGATTTCACGTGTCAGGCGAGATTTTTCCAGAGGAATACAGTCTATGCACGTGCTTCCTGGTCGGACCTCCTCCACACCGCCGGTGACGGTGAGCGCGGTCCGGGCGGAACTGCCGGCGATCGGCGACGGGCTGCCGCGGGAGCAGGCAGAGTACTGGCAGGAGACGCTGGCGGATGCCCCGGAGCCGCTGGAGCTCCCGGCGGACCGCCCGCGCCCCGCGCAGCCGGACCCCACCGGGGCCATCGTTCGGCTCGAACTGGACGAGGAGCTGGCTGCGGCCCTGAAAGCGCTCGGAATGCGTCACAGCTCGCACATCTCCACGGTCCTGCTGGAGGGGTGGGCCGCGGTGCTGGGCCGGCTGTCGGGGCAGGCGGACCTGGTGATCGGGTGCTCCGGGAATGCGCTGCCGGTGCGGGTGGACCTGTCGGGCTCGCCCACGGCCGCGGAGCTGCTGGGCCGGGTCGAGGCGCGGGTGCGGGGTGCGCTGCGGAACCAGGACGTTCCCGTTCAGCGGGTGGTGGAGCTCGTGCAGCCGGACGGCGCCGCTTCCGCCACATCGCTGTTCCGTGCGGCGTTCGTGTGGCGGGACGCACCCGCGAGCGACCCGGAGCTGCCCGGCCTGGAGCCCGGTGCGGTGGCTGCTTCGGAGCGGTGCTCGACAGGCGGGCTCGACCTGTCGCTCGAACTCGGGGAGGAGAACGGCGGGGTCGCGGGCCAGGTGGTGTTCGCGACGGCGCTGTTCGACCGCGCAACGGTGGAGCGCTACGCGGGCTACCTGCGCCGGATGCTCGCGGGGATGGCGGCGGACGAGACCCGGCCGGTGGACCGGCTGACGCTGGTGTCGGACGAGGAGCGCCGCCTGGTGGTGGAGGAGTGGAACCGCACGGAAACGCCGTACCCCGCCGACTCGTAC
>NZ_DASVSF010000058.1 GCF_036388275.1 Longimicrobium sp. | reverse complement strand
TTCTACCGGCGTCTTCTGGGTAGACTGAACGAGAGAACCTGGAAGATCTCCGGCTGACGCCGGACTCCCAAGGGATATGACAAAGTGTCAACAATCCTGTCGGTCTAAACTGTCAACGATCCTCCCGGTTGCTCACCGAGGCATGCACCGGCAGCCAGCTATCCGCGCCGATGTCATCCCGAAGGAAGCGGCCACGCCGTAGCTGCTGCGTGAGCCAAACACCGCAGCGACTGAGGGATCCGCCACACACCAGGCGTGATGCTGCGCCGACGAGGGAAAACACCGGGGCCATCTGCCGGTTCGCTCCCGCCTGCCGGATGACGCGCCAGGGCCTGGTGTGAGCCGGCTCGGAGGCGTTTGGAGGACTGTGTGGCGGATCCCTCAGTCGCTGCCGTCAACGGTTTGGATGCAGGCTCGGCGTGGCCGCTCCATCGGGATGACATCCGGCGCCGATTCGAGTTCGCGCACGCACCTACGACGGCGATTGAAGTTCTCCCCTCTCCCGGCGCAGTTTGCCGGGGGAGGGGCGGGGGAGGGGCCACCCGCGGCATGCGCGGACCCAATCGAACCCCGACCGAAGTTCCCCCCTCTCCGCACGTAGTTTGTGCGGGGAGGGGCCGGGGGAGGGGCCCAAGAAACTTTCCCCGCCGCGCGCCGCCGCTTATCTTCCGCGGCTTGCCGGTACCCCGTCCCGAGCGCTCTTCGTGACCGAACCCGTGTCCCTTCTGAACGCGCGCTGGCTGGCCCCCGCCGCGCTCGGCGTGGCGTTGCTCTCGCTGGCGCTCAACGCCGTGCTGCTGTACGCGGTGCGGCGCCCGGAAGCGGTCGTGGGGCCCATGCTCGGCCGCACGATCACGCGGCTGCAGGCGTCGGACGCCACCCTCAAGTACACGGTGCGCATCCCCTCGGGAACGCCGCTGCACTTCGACGTGCCCATCGACGAGCAGTACCGGGTACAGCTGAACACCACGCTGCCCATCAACACCACGATCAACCTGCCTATCCAGACGCCGTTCGGAAACCGCACGGTGCGCGTGCCGGTAAGGACCACCATCCCCATCCGGCAGACCATCCCCGTGCACCTGCGCGACACCTTCCGCCTGCGCACGCAAACGCAGGCCGAGCTGGTGGTTCCGCTGGAAGTCCCCATCCGCGACCTGCCGCTGGACGAGCTCCGGAAATCCCTGGATCCCTGACCCCCATGCACCGATTCCTGGCCTGCGCCGCTCTGGCTACCCTGGCGGGCTGCGGCGACTCCGCACCGCGTTCCGGCACCCCGGCCGACAGCACGCCGTCGCCCACGCAGGCGCCGGCCGACTCCGGCGTGGCGGCGTGGACGACCAACCCCGCCGAGGGGGTGAGCGTCACCGTGGAAGACGGAAGCGCCACGGTGCAGACCGGCCCGCACACGGTGCTGTGGCCCCAGGGCGCGACAGACCTGGCGCCGCCGTATACCGTGCGCGCCACGCTGACCAAGGACTCCGGCCGGCTTCACGAGGGCTACGGCCTGGTGTTCGGCGGCACGGGGCTGGACGCGGCCGAGGCGGGGCAGGCGTACAGCTACTTCCTGGTGCGCGGCGACGGCAGCTTTCTCATCAAGCGCCGTGACGCCGCCCAGACGCCGGTGATCCGCGACTGGACGCGCCACCCGTCCATCAACCGCGACGCCGCCGGCGCCGGGCGCGCCAACCGGCTGGAGGTGCGGGTGGGCGCCGACACCGTCGTCTTCGTGGCCAACGGCGCCGAGGTGGCGCGGGTGCCCGCGGCGGAGTTGGCGGTGAATGGCCGCCCCGGCATCCGCATTGCCCACGACCTGGTGCTGCGCGTGGCCGGCTTTCGCGCGGGGGCCCCGTGAACCGTCCCGTCCGGGTGCTGGTGGCCGACGACGATCCGGCCATCCGCGGCGTCCTTCACGTGATCCTGGCCCAGGGCGGGTACCACGTCGAGGAGGCGGCGGACGGCGCCGAGGCGTTGGACGCCTTCCAGTCGCGCGGGGCCGACCTGATCCTGTCGGACCTGCAGATGCCGGGGATGAGCGGCCTGGAGCTGCTTCGCCGCGTCCGCGCGCTGGACGACACCGCGGGATTCATCATCCTCACCGGCGCCTCCACCGTCGAGAACGCGGTCGAGGCGCTGCGCGTGCAGGCCGACGACTACCTGGTGAAGCCATTCAACCTGGACGAGGTGCTGCTCGCGGTGGAGCGTGCGCTCAGCTACCGCCGCCTCCTGCGCGAGAACCGGTCGTACCAGCAGCACCTGGAAGACCGCGTGGCAGAACAGGCGCGCCAGCTGGAGGCGCTCCTGATGGACGCGCTGCGCTCCCTGGCCAGCGCCATCGAAACGCGCGACGACTATACGGGCGGGCACGTGGAGCGCGTGGCACGCTACGCCGCCGCCACCGCCCGCGAAATGGGACTGCACCGCGACGAGGTTCGCGCGCTCTGGGTGGGCGCGCTGCTTCACGACGTGGGCAAGATCGGCGTGTCCGACCACGTGCTGAAGAAGCCCGGCAAGCTGACGGCGGACGAGTACGACGAGATGAAGCGGCACCCGGAGATCGGCGGCGTCATCATGGAGCGCAGCTCGTTCCTGCGCCCCGGCCTTCCCGCCGTGCTGCATCACCAGGAGCGGTGGGACGGCTCCGGCTATCCCCGTGGCCTGCGCGGTGAGGAGATTTCGCTGCAGGGCCGCATCGTGGCGGTGGTGGACACGTACGACGCCATCATCAGCTCGCGCCCGTACCGCGACGCCAGCAGCTGCGAGTTCGCGATGGAGGAGATCCGGCGCAACGCGGGCACGCAGTTCGATCCGGTCGTGGTGGAGGCCTTCTTTCGTGCGGAAGCGAAGAACTTCCCGGACGATCCCGACACGCCGTCGCTCCCCGCCGTGGAATAGCGGCCCCCCAGACCAGAACCGGACGAGAGAACCGATGGCGGAACACCAGGCCGCGATGCTCAGCGACGTTCCCGAAGGCGAGGCGCGCGAGTTCACCGTGGGCGGACGCGAGATCGTGCTGTGCAACGTGGAGGGCGAGATTTACGCGCTGCAGGGGATGTGCACCCACGAAGACCTTCCGCTGGATGGCGGCGAGGTGGACGGAACCGAGCTGGTCTGCAACTGGCATGGGGCCAGCTTCGACGTGTGCACCGGCCGCCCGATCGGCCTTCCCGCCACCGAGCCGCTTCAAACGTTCGAAGCGCGGGTGGATGGCGACGGCCGCATCCATGTGACGATGCCGGACTGAGCGGGTCTCGTGGGGCGGGAGGCGGGGATGGACAGGCGAAGGGCGATCGGATGGATGCTGGTGCTCGCGCTGGGGCTGGCGGGGTGCGCGCGGCAGGGGACGGACACCGGGGCAGGGAAGATGAAGTTTCTGGCGCTGGGGGATTCGTACACCATCGGCGAGGGGGTGGCGGCGGCCGACCGCTGGCCGGTGCAGCTGGCGGCGCTGCTGCGGGAGCAGGGGCAGGACTTCGCCGAGCCGCAGATCATCGCGCGCACCGGCTGGACGACGGACGAGCTCTCCGACGCCATCGACGCCGCCGACCCGCGGGGGCCGTACGACCTGGTGTCGCTGCTGATCGGCGTCAACAACCAGTACCGCGGCCGCGGCACCGAGGAGTACCGCGCCGAGTTCGCCGGCCTGCTGCAGCGCGCCATCGGCTTCGCCGGGGGCGACGCGAGCCGGGTAATCGTGCTCTCCATCCCCGACTGGGGGGCCACTCCCTTCGCGGAGGGCCGCTCCCGCGCCAACATCGCCGCGGAGATCGACGTGTTCAACGCAATCAACCGCCAGGAAACGGAGCGGCTGGGCGCGCGCTACGTCGACATCACCCCGCAGAGCCGCACCGCAGGCTCCAATCCCGCGTTCCTGGCCCCGGACGGCCTCCACTACTCCGGCTTGACCTACGCCGAGTGGGCGCGCCTGGCCCTTCCGGCAGCCCTGGAAGCAGTGCAGTAATCCACGCGTGCCGATGCGCAACCCTGTCATCCTGAGGCGCAGGCGCACCGTCCCATCCCGTACGATAGACTTCGCGCGCCGAAGGATCTAACAGCGGACACGTACAAGCCAGGGCGCGGCAGCGGGCACCGAAGCTGAGGCCTCGGCCGTGCAGGGGTAGCAATCACAGGACCGAGGCCCCCCCAAGGGCGGGTGAACCCGCCGCTGGAAAGCGGAAAGCCCCGACCAGGGCCGCTATCGCGTCCGGATCGAGGCTTCACCTGCACGCACGCCGCACCTGCCGAAGCGCAAGCGAATTCTCCCTTTCCCCCGCTTGCGGGGGAGAGGGCCGGGGAGAGAGGGCTGCCAGGGGCATGCGCCGGGAACAGTCGAAACGCCCCGCTTCCCGCATGCTCCCGGTGTGCCCGGAATCCCCTCGCGCACCCCTGTCAGGGGTGGGTCCAGAGGACTAAACCGTAAGTACCCGAGTGTAGATTTTGCCGATGAAAACTCTCCACGAGATCGAGCGCGCCGTTCAGGAGTTGAAGCCGAAGCAACTCGCGCAGTTCCGCGCTTGGTTCGCTGAGTTCGACGCGGGCGCGTGGGACCGACAGCTTGAGGTCGATGTCGCGGCGGGTCGGCTGGACGCGCTGACGGATGAGGCCCTGGCGAGCTTTCGGGCGGGGCGTACCGGCCCGGTGAACATCTCATAAACGAGAGCCCCCGTCGATGCATCGGCGGGGGCTCTCGTTCGCGTCAGCTTTCAGGCTCGACGATCTCCACCTCACCTCCGCCGCCGCGGCGCATCTTCAGGCGCACCTGCTGGCCGGGACGGTAGCGCGAAAACTGGCTCATCGGCACCTCGCGCTCGTACGTCTTGCCATCCTCGTCCCTGAAGCGCAGCACGTACTTTTCCACCCGCGCGCCCTCACGCTCGTTCTTGCCGATGCGCACCGCGGGCCACGCGGGTTCCTTCTCCGCACCGCCGCGCGCCCACGCCGTGTCGTCGGGCAGCCACCGCTCCAGTTCGTACGAGTACTTCGTGCCGTACACCGGCTCGCGGCGGTAGATGGGCTCCTGGTACTCCTCCGTGTGGCTGCGCGTTTCGTACTCCGGCTCGGTGCAGGTGATGTCCTCGAAGTAGCCGTTGCCCATGTCGCGCTGCCCGCAGGTGAAGCTGCGCGTGCCCACCTGCACCTTTTCTGATACCTGCCGGGTGCGCGTCTCGTAGTGGTCCAGCACCTGGCGATAGTCGCGGATGGCGCGCTCGCTGCTCAACTGCCGCGCGCCCGAGGGAAGTGACCAGTCCTCCTCCCGCACGGTGCGGTACTCCTGCACCTCAATGGCGCGCTGCCAGTCCGCTTCGGCCACCGTCGCGGTGACCTCCTTGGGGCTGTTGCACCATCCGAACGCGCCAAGCAGCGCCAGCACGAAGGCGGGCCCCTTCCACCGCCGCTTCGGGCGCGGCGGGGCAGCGGTCGACGCGGCCATCCGTGGACGGGTGGGCTCGCCGGAGCGCGGCACGTCGTCCATCCCGTACTCGTGCGTCGCCTGCACCGCGCTGCTGCCGCGCTCGGCGCCGCAGCCGGGGCAGCGCGCGTCGACCGCCCGGGCGCTGGCGCCGCAGTGCTCGCACACCCAGTCCGCGCCGCCGCGGGCCTGGGCCAGGCGCACGGCGTCCGACACCTCGGGCGCATCTTCGGGCAGGTAGAAGCGCGTGCCTTGGGGACGCGGATTGCCGCACCCGGTGCAGTTCACCTGCCGCCCGGGAAGCGCGACGGAGCCACAGGTGGGGCAGTCCCAGCAGCCTTCGCGAATGGCCATCTTCGGATCGGGGCAGAGCGGGGGAGGGGTGCCGCGAGAGCGCGGCGCGAGCGGAGTGAAGACGAGCGGCACGCGAAAGATGTTTCATCGCCGCGCGTTTGCCAAGCGGGGGAACCCGGACGCGTCGGAGGGGTTCATTCCTCCCACTTTCACCCTATCCGTCGGCCCGATGTCCATCCGAGACGAGCTGTACGAAAAGATGTGCGCCGAGAACGAGGCGGCCGAGCTCGCCGCGCGGCGCGCGGTGCGGCGCTACTGGATCGTGACGCTACTCGTCTGCTGGGGGTGGTGCCTCGTCGGCGGCGCGGTGACCGTCTACGGCTTCCACATCTTCGATCCGGTGAACGGTCCCATCCTGGTGGACGCGGGCCCCAAGATCGCCGCGGCCGGAACCCTGGCGACCATCCTGATCGCCGGTTATCTCCGGCGGGAGCGCGGCTACGAGTGATCCGTTCGCGAGCAAAGAAATCGGCCGCTTCCCAAGAACGGAGGCGGCCGATTCTACATGAAGTGAGACGAGCTATATCGTTTCGGTGGATGGACTTGGCAATGCCGACATCGCGTCGTTTCCACCTACCAGAACGCTGGCCGATCCTGGGCCGGTGACGTATTCCTGGCGGTAGATCTTCAGCAGCTCGAAGAAGTAGGCGATGGCCAGCGGGCCCAGCAGCACGCCCAGCAGCCCGACGTACTTGAGGCCGGCGAAGGCGCCGATCAGTGTGGCCATCGGGTGGATGTCGGAGATGCGCTTGAACACGATCAGCCGCACCACGTTGTCGGCGTTCGCCCCGATCAGCCCCAGCGTCGACAGCAGCACCGCGCCCCCCCACTCCCCGCCGACGATCAGCACGGCGACCCCGGGCACCCACACGAGCGCACTCCCGAACATCGGCAGCACGGCCACGATGGCGGTGATGACGCCCCAGAACGCCGCGCTGGGCAGCCCCACCAGCATGAATCCCACCCCCACGATGGTCCCCTGGATGGCCGAGGTGAGCGCGATGCCCACCAGCGACGCCACGGTGACGCTGTGGAAGCGGTCGCGCAGGGTGTCGGCCGCCTGGTAGGAGAAGGGAAGGAAGTCGCGGACGCTCAGCCAGATCTTTTCCGGGTGCAGCAGCAGGAAGTACAGCCCGAAGAAGGCGATCACCAGGCTCAGCAGGCTGCGGGCGGCGCCGCCGGCGAACGCCAGCGCGTTCTGCGTGACCCACGCCACCGCCGTGCCCCCCGCCGAGGCCAGCTGCGTCCCTAAATCCACTGGCCCAATGCGGATGTTCGACAGCCGGTCGAGCACGGCGCCGTTCTGCAGCATCCGCAACGTGTTTGGTGCCTCGTTGACCATGATCCCCACGACCACCGCGAGCGGCAGCAGCACCAGGACCAGAGCGACGGTCAGCACGATCGCCGCCGCGAAGCGAGGCGGCAGCACGCGCGAGAGGCGGCGGTGCGCCGGGGCGCAGATCACGTACAGCACGGCGGCGCCCAGCAGCCCCGACGCAAACGGCGTCAGCGCGAGGGCGATGGCGATGCCGAGCACCGCCACGAGGGCGGCGGCGCGGGAACGCGGGGTCTGCAGCAGGGCCATTCGGGGGCGTCGGCGGAGGGCGGGCGTGAGATCCTGATGATAATGCCTACGGACGCGGGGGCGAAACCGTTTCGCCCCCGGCACCCGTACTAATCATTCGCTAACCCCGTCGGGGAAACTCCTGTTCCGCGCCGGGTTACAGCATGGGACCCCGACAACATCCATCCTTCAACCCCGCGCCTGCGCCCCGGACCCGGAGGCCACGCGGGCACCTCCGCGCCCGAACATCACGGCGGCGGCCGTCCGCGCCGCCCGAGCAGAGGAAGGTGGATCGCCATGCTCTACAGGAACGAACCTCCGTTCAAGCTGCGCAGCACCCTGGCCGCCGCATTCGCGCTGGTGGCCGCGGGCACCGGCATGGGCCTGGCGCAGGGCGGCGAACAGCCGCGCGCGCTGGAGAGGGTGGAGGCGGTGATCCCGCAGCCGGTGACGTTCGCCGCCGTCCGCGTGGTGCGCGAGGCCCGCGTGCCGCGCCAGCCCCGGCTGGGCGCCGATGCGCGCATGTCGTCGCAGCAGCTCTCCGCGGCCGAGCGGCTGGTGCGCGACGAGGTGAGGCGCGGCGCCTTTCCCGGCGCCGCGCTGGCCGCGGGCCGAGGCGCGCACTTGGGGCTGATGGCGGGCGTGGGCAACGCGGAGTGGGGGCACGGCGCGGTAGACCCCGAGCGCACCGTGTACGACATCGCCTCGCTGACCAAGGTGGTGGCGACGACGACGGCGGTGATGCTGCTGGTGGAGCAGGGCAAGCTGGACGTGGACGCGCCCGTTTCGCGGTACCTTCCCGCGTTTTCGGGCGGGGCCAAGGACAAGGTGCGCATCCGCCACCTGCTGGCCCACAACTCCGGGCTCCCTGCCGGCGCCGGGGTGGGCGGCACGCCGGACCAGGCGCTGAAGCAGCTGATCCGCACGCCGCTGAAGACCGCGCCGGGCGAGCGGATGGAGTACTCCGACGTGGGCTTCGTGGTGCTGTGGGCCGCCGCGGAACGCGCCGCGGGAGAGCCGCTGGACGAACTGCTGCGCCGCGAGATGTGGGAGCCGCTGGGCATGCGCTCCACCGGCTTCAACCCCGGGGAGGGCTGCGCCCGCTGCGTGCCGACCTTCAAGCGGGCAGACGGCACCCCGGTCCGCGGCAAGGTTCACGATCCCATCGCCCGCAAGCTGGGGGGCGTCGCGGGGAACGCGGGGCTGTTCAGCACCGCCGGCGACCTGGCGCGCTTCGCCGCCATGCTGGCGAGCGGGGGCGAGCTGGAGGGCGTGCGCGTGCTGGAGGAAGAAACCATCCGCCGGTTCACCCGCCGGCAGCCCAACGCGGAGAACCGGGCCCTGGGCTGGGAAACGCCCAAGGAGCGCGGCGGTTCCGCCGGGCGCGAGCTGAGCCGGCGCGCGTTCGGGCACACGGGGTTCACGGGGACGTCGCTGTGGGTGGATCCGGAGCGGGCGACGTGGACGGTGCTGCTGGCCAACCGCACCTTCGACCCCCACGCGTCCAACCGCATCCAGGCCCTGCGCCGCGCGGTGAACGACCGCGTAGCCCAGGCCGCGGACGCCGGCGGGCGAGGAATGGGCGTGCTGCTGGACTGAGGGCGCCTCTCCCCCGGCAAACTGCGCCGGGAGAGGGGGAGAACGTCGACCGAGCGCCGCAGCCTGTCATCCAGAGGCCCAAGCGCACCAAACTCGCCCGAATACCGTCCTGTGCGGGCCGAAGGATCTGGCCTGAACCACTTCTCAACCTGGGCGCGACAGCGGCACGGAGCCCATGGATCTCGGCTTCTGCGCGTTCTGCCCGACGGGACGGACTTCGCTCGGTACGGATCGGTTCGGCGCATTCGACGGGCGCCCCCCATCCCCAGCCCTTCCCCCGCAAACTGCGCGGGGGAAGGGAGCCAGCCCGGCGCGTGAGGGTGGTCAGGCGCGAGGGCGGGTGATGCTGAAGGCTGGGTGGCGTCTCGATGTGGGCCGGCGCATGCCTCGGCTGCCCTCTCCCCTGGCCCCTCTCCCGCAAGCGGGAGAGGGGAGAATTCGATCGCGCTGCGGCAATTGCGGCGTGCGTGCAGGAAAGCCCCGGACGGGACGCGTCAGCGGCCCGGGTCGGGGCTTTCCGCTTCCCAGCGGCGGGTTCCCCCGCTCTCGCGGCCCAAGCCCTTCGCGGTCGTCCGTCGGTTCACCTGCCCGGCCATTGGGACGGGTCCCCGAGGGCCGACTTTTGCCCCGTTGTTCGAACGCGCGTTCCAGGTTACAATCCGCTCACACCATCACCCCGAGAGCGCAGCCGTATGAAACGCCGCGAATTCATCACCCGCAGCGCCGCCGCAGCCGCCGGGCTTTCCGTGCTCCCGAGTGGCGCCGCCCACGCGGCCCACATCCTCGCGCCCGGCGACGCCGACCAGCGCGAGCTGGCCATGCGCGCCCTGGACGCCGCCCGGAGCGCCGGTGCGCAGTACGCCGACGTGCGCATCAACCGCAACCGCAACCAGTCCGTCGGCACGCGCGAGCGGCAGATCACCGGCTTCCAGGACTCGGAAACGTCGGGCTTCGGCGTGCGGGTGCTGGCGAACGGAGCATGGGGCTTCGCCGCCAGCCGCGAGGTGAACGCCGAGGAAGTGGCGCGCGTGGCCCGGCAGGCCGTGGCGCAGGCGCGGGCCAACGCCGCCGCGCGCCAGCGGCCGGTGGAGCTGGCGCCCGTGGAGCGGGTGGCCGATGGGCGCTGGCAGTCGCCCATCCAGGTGGACCCGTTCGACGTGCCCATCGAAGAAAAGGTGAACCTGCTCTTCGAGGCCAACGCCGCGGCGCTGGGCGTGGCCGGGGCGCGGTTCGTCACCTCGTCGCTCTTCTTTCTGCGCGAGGAAAAGACCTTCGCCTCCACCGAGGGCAGCTACACCGTCCAGACCATCTACCGCACCCTCCCGCAGATGACGGTGACGGCGGTGGCCCCGGACGGCGGCGACTTCCAGGCGCGGCAGAGCACCCCCGTGGCCGCCATGGGGCTGGGGTACGAGCACGTCCGCAACGCCGACCTGGTGAACAACGCCCGCAGGTGGGCCGACGACGCGGTGGCCAAGCTTTCGGCCAAGCCGGTGGAGCCGGGGCGCTACGACCTGGTGCTGATGCCCTCGCACCTGTTCCTGACCATCCACGAGTCCATCGCGCACCCCACCGAGCTCGACCGCATCATGGGGTTCGAGGCCAACTACGCGGGCACGTCGTTCATCCATCCCATCGGCGACTTCCTGGGCAAGTTCCGCTACGGCCAGGAGATCATGAACATCCAGGCCGAGCGCAGCACCCCCGGCGCCCTGGCCACCGTGGGCTGGGACGACGAAGGCGTACGCCCCGACGAGTACCTGATCGTCAGGAACGGCATCCTCAACGACCTGCAGACCACGCGCGAGCAGGCGCCCATGCTGGCCGACTGGTACCGGCAAAGCGGCAAGCCCGTGCGCAGCCACGGCAACAGCTACGCGCAAAGCTGGGCCGACGTGCAGTTCCAGCGCATGCCCAACGTGAACCTGATGCCGCACGCCACCCGCGACGTGAAGCTCGACGAGCTGGTGGGCGGGATCGAGAACGGCATCCTGATCGAGGGGCGCGGCTCGTACTCCATCGACCAGCAGCGGTACAACGCCCAGTTCGGCGGCCAGGTGTTCCACGAGATCCGCAACGGCCGGGTGGGCGGCATGCTCAAGGACGTGGCGTACCAGATGCGCACGCCCGAGTTCTGGAACGGGATGGACCTGATCGGCGGGCGAAGCACGTACGAGATCCACGGCTCGTTCAACGACGGCAAGGGACAGCCGTCGCAAAGCAACGCCGTTTCGCACGGATGCCCGCCGGCGCGCTTTCGCCAGGTAAACGTCATCAACACCGGACGGCGCGCCTAAACCGCCGCCTGGCAACGGCTTGGGCGTACGCCGCCCCGCTCCCGGCACCCCCGGCGGGCGGGGCGGCGGCGGTTGACAGGAGCACGTAAGGGCGGCTAACTTTTCGAGTTATCCCGAACGGCGCCGTCGTTCCCCGTTTTCCCGCTCCGGGAAAGCATCCTCGCACATCCTCCCTCGGGAGTTCACAGCTCCGATGTTTCAGAACGTCAGGGCCCGTCTGGGCTTGATTCTCGTGCTCGCGGCCGCCTGCGTGGCCCTCCTCTTCTGGAACCAGGGCCGTAAGGGCCAGATGGTCACCCTGGGGCTGGACCTGCAGGGCGGCATCCACATGGCTCTCGAGGTGGACGAGACCGGCAAGGCGCTCACCCCCCAGCAGCGCAGCGACGCCATCGATCGCGCGCTGAAGGTGGTGCGCATTCGCGTCAACGCGCTCGGCGTGTCGGAGCCGGTGGTGCAGAAGGCCGGCAACGACCGCATCGTGGTGGAGCTGGCCGGCCTGCAGAACATGAACCAGGCCCGCGACGTGATCTCCAAGGCCGCGTTCCTGGAGTTCCAGATCGTCAACCGGCCGGAAGAGGTGCAGCCCGCGATGGCCCGCCTGGACCAGGCGGTGGCCCGCGCATTCCCCAGCGCGGCGCGCGCGGCCCCGGCGGCCGAGTCGCCGGTGGGTGGCGTGTTCAAGCAGAAGGGCGCCGCGGCCGACAGCGGAACTTCCGGCAAGCCCTTCGAGAGCAAGATCGCCAGCGTGGGCCCCGAGGGGCAGCTGCTGGTGGCCGTTGCCGACACGGCTGCCATCGGCGCCTGGCTTCGCCACCCGGCCGTGGCCGCGGCGGTGCCCCGCGGAACGGAGATCCTGTGGGGCGTGCCCGAGGCCGAAGAGAACAAGCAGTTCCGCTCGCTCTGGTTCGTGCAGAACCGCGCGATCATGACGGGCGAGTACCTTCAGTCGGCGGTGCCGGCGACGGACCAGACCACCGGCACCCGCTCGGTGGTGGAATTCGAGCTGAACCGCCGCGGCGGGCGCACGTTCGCGCGGGAGACGGGCCGCAACCTGCAGCGGCAGATGGCCATCGTGCTCGACAACCAGGTGTACACGGCCCCGATCATCCAGGGGCAGATCGAGCGCCGGGGCCAGATCACCCTGGGCAGCGCCAGCTTTGAAGAGGCCAGCGAACTGGCCCTGGTGCTGAAGGCGGGCGCGCTGCCGGTGCCGCTGAAGATCGTCGAGGAGCGCTCGGTGGGCCCCACCATGGGCGCCGACTCGGTGCGCGCGGGCTTCATCGCCGGCCTGATCGGGCTGGCGGGCGTGGTGCTGATCATGATCGGCTACTACCGCGTGGCGGGCGTGTTCGCCGTGATCGGGCTGTCGCTGTACGTGCTGTACACGCTGGGCTCGCTGGTGGCGGTGGACGCGGTGCTCACCTTCCCGGGCATCGCCGGCCTGGTGCTTTCCATCGGCATGTCGGTAGACGCCAACGTGCTGATCTTCGAGCGCATCCGTGAAGAGCTGGACGCCGGCCGCGCCGTGCGCCCGGCGGTGAGCGAGGGCTTCAAGCAGGCGCTTTCGGCCATCGTCGACTCCAACATCACCACCCTGCTCACGGCGGCCATTCTGTACTACGCCGGCACCGGGCCCATCCAGGGCTTCGCGATCACCCTGGGCATCGGCATCATCATCTCGATGTTCACGGCCATCTTCGTGACCCGCACCCTCTTCACCCTGTACCTCGAGCGCCGGTCGTCCGCCGCGCAGGGTCTGGCCATCTGACGCGGGGAGAATACTGACATGCGCATCTTCCAGAACGCCAATTTCCCCATCATGCAGGTGCGCCGCCGCGCCTACATCATCACGGCGGCGCTGTTCCTGGCCAGCATCGGCGCGATGCTGCTCAACGTCCAGCAGATCGGGTCGTGGCTCAACTACGGCGTGGACTTCCGCGGCGGCACCCTGGTGCACCTGAAGTTCAAGCAGCCGGTGGAGATCGACCAGATCCGCGCCGCAGCACGCGGCGCCGGGCACGAGGGGTGGGAGATCAGCCAATTCGGCGGCCCTCGCGAGGTGGTGATCCGCAAGGAGTTCGCGGCCGAGGTGGGCCGCACGGCCGCGCAGGACGTGCAGCAGGCGCTGGCCTCGAAGTTCCCGGCCAACTCCTACGAGGTGTCGCGCACGGAGTCGGTGGGCCCCAAGGTGGGCGACGAGCTGCAGTACCGGGCGCTGATCGCCATCCTGGCCTCGTTCCTCGTCACGCTGATCTACCTGGCCTTTCGCTTCGAGTGGCGGTTCGGCGTGGCGGCCATCGCAGCGACG
Organism: Longimicrobium sp.; assembly: GCF_036388275.1. Classification (NCBI taxonomy): domain Bacteria; kingdom Pseudomonadati; phylum Gemmatimonadota; class Longimicrobiia; order Longimicrobiales; family Longimicrobiaceae; genus Longimicrobium; species Longimicrobium sp. The sequence goes on along the minus strand of NZ_DASVSF010000058.1, from coordinate 25,598 downwards.
GCGCACGACATCATCATCACACTGGGCCTCCTGGCGATCATGCGGTCCGAGGTGTCGCTGGGCACGGTGGCGGCGTTCCTGACGATCGTGGGCTACTCGCTGAACGACACCATCGTGGTGTTCGACCGCATCCGCGAGAGCCTGGCCAAGCCGCGCCACGGCATGAGCTACATGGAGCTGCTGAACCGGGCGATCAACGAGACGCTGCCCCGCACGGTGCTCACGGCGTCGGGTACGCTGGTGACCCTGGTGTCGCTGTTCCTGTTCGGCGGCCCGGTGATCCGCGACTTCGCCCTGGTGCTGATCCTGGGCATCGCCATCGGTACGTTCTCGTCCATCTTCGTGGCGTCGCCGGTGCTGTACTTCATCGAGCAGAAGTGGCCGCACCAGCCCACCAAGAAGGCGCAGGCCGCCGCTTCGCACAGCAACCGGCCGCGGGCGCGCACCGCCGTCTGACGACGTAGCGGGAGGGTTGAACGAGGCGAGCCGCCGTGGTCTTTCACGGCGGCTCGCCTTTTTCCGTACGGGGGATGTAGATTCGCCACTCCGGCTCGCCGTCCACACCAGACCACGCCTCCCGATGATCCTCGCCATCGACCAGGGCACCACCGGCTCCACCTGCCTGATCCTCGACGCTGACGGCCAGGTGCGCGGGCGCGCATACAGCGAGTTCACCCAGCACTTTCCGCGACCCGGCTGGGTGGAGCACGACGCGGGCGAGATCTGGGAGGTCACGCGGCGGGTGGCGCGGGTGGCGGCCGAGCACGCCGGCATCGGCCTGGAGGGGCTGAGCGGCATCGGCATCACCAACCAGCGCGAAACCATCGTCCTGTGGGACCGCAAAACCGGGCAGCCGGTGCACCGCGCGCTGGTGTGGCAGGACGGTCGGACGGCGGACGCCTGCCGCACACTCAAGGAGGCGGGGCACGAGGCGCGGGTGCGCGCGACGACGGGGCTGGTGATCGACCCCTACTTCAGCGCCACCAAGCTGCGCTGGCTGCTGGACAACGTGCCGGACGCACGCCGGCGCGCCGAAGCGGGCGAGCTTGCGGCGGGGACGATCGATTCGTGGCTGGTGTGGAACCTTACCGGCGGGCGCCTGCACCTGACGGACCCCACCAACGCCTCGCGCACCCTGTTGTACGACCTGCAGACGGGCGCCTGGGACCCCGCGATGCTGGACCTGTTCGGCATTCCCGCCGCCGTGCTGCCGGAGATCCGGCCCTCCTCCGAGGTCTACGGCTCCACCTCGGGCGACGCGCTGGGCGCGGAGATCGCCGTGGCGGGGATCGCGGGCGACCAGCAGTCGGCGCTGTACGGGCATGGGTGCTGGGCGCCCGGGGAAGGGAAGAACACCTACGGAACCGGCGCCTTCCTCCTCGTCCACACGGGCGACCGGCCGGTCGCGTCGAAGCATGGCCTGCTGACCACCGCCGCCTGTGGGCCGCGTGGCGAGCGGGCGTACGCGCTGGAGGGCTCCATCTTCATCGCCGGCGCCGCCGTGCAGTGGCTGCGCGATGGGCTGGGCATCCTGGGAGAGGCGGGGGAGACGGAGGCGCTGGCCCGCTCGCTGGAAACGAACGACGGCGTGTACTTCGTCCCGGCGTTCACCGGGCTTGGCGCGCCGCACTGGGAGCCGGGGGCGCGCGGGACCATCGTGGGGCTCACGCGCGGGAGCACGCGCGCGCACCTGGCGCGCGCGGCGCTGGAGGCCATGGCGTACTCCACGCTCGACGTGGCCGCGGCCATGGAGGGCGACGCGGGGGTACGCCTTCCCGAGCTGCGCGTGGACGGCGGTGCCACCGCCAACGACTGGCTGATGCAGTTCCAGGCCGACGTGCTGGGCACCCCCGTCCGCCGCCCGGCCATGGTGGAGATGACGGCGCGCGGCGCCGCCGGCCTCGCGGGCCTGGCGACCGGGGTCTGGGCCACGCCGGAAGACTTCCACGCCGCGCGCCCGGAGGAGTCCGTCTTTACGCCCGCCGTCGACGAGTCCGCACGGGCGGCCCTGCTGGCCGGCTGGCGCCGTGCCCTGAGCGCCGCCCGTGCCTGGGCCGCGGACGAGGGTCGGTGATCGGCCTTAGACTTAGAGAGCGAGCTGGATGCGGAGGGCGGCCTCAACGCGTTTCAGGTCCGTATCGGACAGGCTCCCGGCCTTGTCGCGGATGCGCTCCTTCGCGGCTGTCGTGATCTGGGTGGCCATGGCTTTCCGCAAACCACCGTTCAGCTTCACGATGGTTTCACCGGGGTGAACCCGCCGTACCTGGGTGGTCAGCGGGACAACCTGTACTCGGTTCAACAGCCGGTTCGCCCGGTTTCGACTCACGATTACGGCAGGACGGCGCTTCTGCATCTCTCCGCCTAATCCGTCGAAGTCCGTCCACCAAACCTCACCGCGATTCATCGGCTACGTCCCCGAGCGGTTCCTCGTCCCAGTCTCCGTAATTCGGATCAGCTGCTTCGGCGGCGGCCAACGCGGCGTAGCCAGCTTCCAACTCGTCCTCGTCAATCAGGTGAGGCCGGACAAGCTCCTCGATGAAGCGGCTGATCTTGCGGGTGCCGACTACCCGGTGCAGCCCTTCGTATACGTCGTCATCCAGGGTGATGGTGAGTTTTCTCGGCATCTTCCCGCTCCGTGAAGGTGGCTGCGCGTAGGAATGTACGCGCGGCCTCGACCGAAGTGGAAGTGCGGCGCCGCGCTCCCGCGGTCGCGCGCCGTGCTGGGTTGTCGGCTCGCCAGCGTGTGACAGGATGTTCCTGAGCAACCCCCGCTGCCGTGCGATGCACGACCGGCGCTTGGGCCTGCGCGACCACTCCAGTTCTTCGGGGCGGATCGGCCACTTCGTCATCACGGCCTCGATGGCGGCACGAATCTGTTCGTCGGTGAACCGACTCGGCCCTGCGTTCATCCCGGTCCGCCACGGCTTCCTCTGTCCACGCATGGGTTCCTCCTTCGAAAGAGTGCAGAGTGAACGAACGGTAATGCGGTCGCGGGCTCCTGTCCAGAGCGTGACGAACCGCCGTCGCACCTGAGGCGGAGCGGGATCGCGCCGATTGGGACGCGGGCGGGAACGCAGTGCAAAACGAGCGGCCCGGGAGGGATCCCGGGCCGCTCATTCGTACTTCGATCTATGCCATCAGCGCGTGGGTTTGTCCGCGCGCATCGGGAAGGGGAAGGGTGCTCGCGTTCACTCCGCCAGGCGGATCGCGACGGCGCGGCCGCGGCGCTGGGGCTCGTAGTCGGTCAGCACCTCGGCAACGCGCTCCAGCGTGGTGGGGTCGCTGATGTCGCCGATGATGATGGCGTTGGCGCCCAGCTTGGCGGCGCGCTTGCGCATCGCCCGGATCAGGTCGGTTTCGTCGGTCCAGCCGGCGTCGCTCTTGGCCGTGACCAGGGCGATGCGCTCGTACTCGGAGGGGACGTCGCGCTCCCGCAGGAAGACGCGGACTTCCGCGGGGTTCAGCTCGGGATAGGTGCCGCTGCCGCCCAGGAGCACGGCGCTGGTGGTGGTGCAGGCAGAAAACAGGATTGCGGCAATCAGGCTCAGGAGTGCGGCTCGGATCTTCATGGCGAACTCTCGGATCATCGAAGTCGAAAACGGACTGGCATCTGCCGGACTCAGAAGGCAAACGCTTCTCCATCGTGGTCCGAAATCGCAAGTGGATGATCCGCAACCGGATGCCTGTTTTCGTGGCGCACGATGCCGGGCGCGGGTGTCCTCCCGATCGGACATCTCGTCGGGTGGAGCGGAGACGCCCGCCCGCTCAAACCCCTTGCTGCGGTCCGTTTGCCCTGCGATAGTGTGCCCTGCGGGCGCTTGCCCGTTTTGCACCAGGCTACCGGTGCACCCTCCTGCCATCCAGCCCCCTCCATACCCACCGTGAACAAGACGATCGCAAGCGCGTTCGCCGCCGCCGCCCTGCTGGCCGGCGCCAGTTCCGCCTCGGCCCAGGAGGCGTATTCCATCCGCGGCCCAAGCCTTGGCGCGCACGTGAACTTCAGCGCCATCCAGAGCGACGAGGGCGAGGGGAGCAGCGCCGAGAGGGGCATCGGGGGCGGCCTGAAGTTGGGCTTCGGCGTAACGGACCACATCACCATCTTCCTGCGGGGCGACGTCGCGAGCGTGGCGTACGAGGAAGACGTGGAGGAGATGGGCGCCGACTCGTACACCCTCACCAACATCGACCTGGGTGGACGGTATTCCTTCGCTTCCGGGGCGAACGCGGCGTTGATGCCGTACGTGGAACTGGGGCTCAGCGGCACCTCGATCGTCGACGAGCTGACGATCGAAGGCGAAACCTACGACGTCTCGTATTCCGGTGGCGGACTGCTCCTCGGGTTCGGACTGGAGTACTTCGTGAATCGCAACGTGGCGGTGGATGGCGGCCTGATGCTGGGCAAGGGCCGGCTGACGAACTTCGAGTTCGAAGGCGAACCGTTCGATGACGCGGAAGACCTCGACTACACCACTGTGCGGATGAACCTGGGCCTCGTCTTTCGCCTGTAGTTTCACGGCGTGCCACGAACGAGACGGGGCCGGCTGCCATCTGGCAGCCGGCCCCCGGGTCCGTCAGGAACGCAAGGCGGGGTCAGGCCGGAACGGGCTCCGGCGTGGCGAGGGCGTCCTGGAACTCGCCGAAGTCGGGCTCCGGCTGGTCGGCGTACACGGGGTTGGATAGGTACCGCTCGCCGAAGTCGCAGATCACCGAGACGATCAGCTTGCCTTCCATCTCCGGCCGGGCCGCGATCTGCAGCGCCGCCCAGGTGATGGAGCCCGACGAGATGCCGGCGAAGATCGCCTCTTCGCGCGCCAGCCGCCGGGCCGTGGCGATGGCGTCGTCGTTGGTCACCTGCACGACCTCGTCGAAGATCTGCATGTCGAGGTTGCCGGGGATGAAGCCGGCCCCGATCCCCTGCTGCTTGTGGGGCGAGGGCTGCCCGCCAGAGATCACCGGGCTCTCGGCCGGCTCCACCACCACGATGCGAACGCCGGGCTTGCGCTCGCGCAGGTAGCGGCCGACACCCGTGGCGGTGCCGCCGGTGCCGACGCCCGCCACGAACACGTCCACCTGCCCCTGGGTGTCTTCCCAGATCTCAGGCCCGGTGGTGCGGTAGTGGATGGCCGGGTTGGCGGGGTTGTCGAACTGCCGGGGCGTCCACGCCCGCCCGCCCAGCTTGCCCGCGATCTCCTCGGCGCGGGCGATGGCGCCCTTCATCCCCTTGGGCCCCTCGGTCAGCACCACCTTGCATCCCAGCGCGCGGAGCATGTTGCGGCGCTCCACCGTCATCGTCTCCGGCATGGTGAAGATGCAGCGGAAGCCGCGCGCCACCGCCGCGTACGCCACCCCGATCCCCGTGTTGCCGCTGGTGGGCTCCACCACCACCATCCCGGGCTTGAGGATGCCGCGCTCGATGGCGTCGTCCACCATGGCCGCGCCGATGCGGTCCTTGACGCTGTTGAAGGGATTGTAGCCCTCGTGCTTCACCACGATGCGTCCGGGAAGCCCCGCCGCGATGCGGTTGAGCTGGATCAGCGGGGTGCCGCCGAGCGTTTCCGTGATGTCCCCATAGATCTTGCCGCGTACCATGCCGTCTCCCTGGAAAGTTGGCCGCCCACCGCCGCGCGTCTGACGACGGGCCGATGGCGCCGATACACGATGGCGCGGACCCGGTTCCGCGCGGGATTCAGACCGGCAAGAGAGGGCGGTGAGGACCGGGCGGCGGCTCCACCCGGATGGCGTCGCCAAGGCGCACCTCGCCGCCCGCAATTACGATGGCCATGATCCCGGCCTTGCGCACCAGCTCACCGTTCTCGTCCCGGTCCAGGCACGCCGCCGTCAACCCCGCCTGAAAGCGGTCCAGCTGCACGCACGGATTGCGCAGCCCGGTCACCTCCACCACGGCGGACTCGCCCAGGTGCAGCCGCGTGCCGGTGGAGAGCGCCAGCAGGTCGATGCCCCGCGTGGTGACGTTCTCGCCGATGTCGCCGGGTTCGACGGAAAAGCCGGCGGTGCGAAGCTCGTCGTGCAGCTCGGCGTGCACCAGGTGCACCTGCCGCAGGTTGGGCCGCGTGGGATCTGCCCGCACGCGCGAGCGGTGCTTGACGGTCACCCCCATGTGCGCGTCGCCATCCACGCCCAGCCCCTCCAGCAGGTGGATGGATTCCACGTTCTGCTTGCTGAAGGTGTGCCGGGCGGAACGGCTGACCGCTACGACAGCCATGCTCACGGCGCGTCGGCGGCGCGGAAGAAGCACGCGATGGTGTAGCGCACGCCGTGGGTGACGGGCGTCACCTCGTGCGTGGTTTCCGAGCGAAAGGCCACGAGGGTCCCGGGGTCTGCCGGGGCTTCCACGCGCCGGTCGGGATCCGTGCGGTGGTCCCCGTGCAGCACCAGCGGGCCGCCGCCGTACGCGCCTTCGCACGGCTCGTCGGAGCGCTCGTTGAGGAAGATCACGGTAGACACGCGGCGGAAGCGCGAAGCGTCGTGCACGAGCGGCGTGTTGCCGTCCTGGTGGGGGACGAAGAAGTCGCCCTCCTCGTAGCGCAGGAACTGCGGGTCCTCACAGTCGCCCAGCGCGACGCCAAAGCGGGCCGCCAGCACGTCCCTGGCGTCCATCAGCCACTCCTTCACCCGCTCCCGCGTTTCCGTGGAGACGGCGAGCCGCGTCGTCTTGCGGACGTTCGGCTGCACGCGGCCGGCCATGTCCTGGCTCAGCACGGTGGCGGCGGCGCCCGGTATGGCGCGCAGTTCGGCGAGAAGCTCTTCACGTTCGTCGTCGAGCACGAAGCCCGGGATTTCGAGCAGGTCGATCATCGGTGCGATGGAGAGGAGATGGGAAAGATGTCGAGAGAGCCGCGCATCAGGCGCGGTCCATCGTACGCGGCGGAAGGGTCAGGCCCACGACGACGTCGGAGAACGATCCGGCGTACACGGAGCCGTCCCCGGCCGCGGGGGAGGAGAGGAGGTGCCCCGTCGGCAAACGGTGACGCGCCACGATGCGCCCGTCGTCCGCGGCCAGCACCCACAGGCTGCCATCCACCGAGCCGATGCTGACGAGCCCGTCCGCCACCGCCGGGCTGGAATCGTAGATGGTGCTGCCGGTGGCCGCCACCCAGACCTCGCGCCCGTCCGCGGCCGAGATGCAGCGCACCTCGCCCCGGTCGCCCAGGCACCCGACGTAGATGCGGCCGTCCACCAGGGCGGGGGACGAGTAGCCCACCTTGTCGCCCGGCGAGGTGTACGTCCAGCGCGTGGCGCCTGTGGCGGCGTCGAAGGCGTGGAGCACGTTGCCGTTGGCCGGGATGTACACGGTTCCGCCGCCCACCGCAGGTCCGCCGATGGCCGGCGAGTACGCGAACGAGCGGTCCGTCCCCGGCTGGCGCCAGGCGAGTGCTCCCGTCGCCGCGTCCAGCGCGTACACGTGCTTGTCCCACGCGCCGATGAAGAAGCGCTCGCCATCCGTGCCCGCGGGGCTCTGCGCGAACGCCGACGGGCTGGGGGGCAGCGCGAAGGTCCATCGCACCGCGCCATCCGCCAGGTTCAGCCCGTACACGTTGCCGTCGCCGGACGCGATGGCCGCCACCCCCTTCGCGACGGCGGCGGACGCGTACACCGGCCCGCCCGTGCGCCGCGCCCACAGCCTGCGCCCGTCGCGTACGCGGAAGGCGTACACCTGCCCGTCCGCGCTCCCCACGATCACGCGTCCATCCGCCAGCACGGGGGACGAGTGGCAGTAGCCGTCCGTCTGCGCCTTCCACCGCGGCGCTCCGTCCGCGGCGCGCAGGGCGTTCACCGACCCATCCATCGCGCTCACGTACAGCGTTCCGTCCGCCACCAGCAGGTGCGACATTACCCCGCCCGTCAGCCGCCGCTCCCAGCGCCGCTCCAGCTCGGGGACCACGGGTGCGGGCACCGCAGCAACCGGCCGAGCCGCCGCGGCGCCGATGTTCAGGCCCACGGGGTAGACCGGCCGCTTGTCGCGCGAGGCGGCCAGCGGAACGGTGGCGATCAGCCGGGGGTCCGGCTGCTCGGTCGTCCGCCGCGCGAGCCGGACCTCGGCCGCGAGCGCATCCACGTCCACGCGCTGGTACGAGCCCTGGTACAGCCCCTTGTTCATCGTCGACGCGATGCCGTTCCACTCCCACAGCAGGTCCGAGTGGCCGTGGCCGTTGAACACCAGCTTCACGTTGTACGGCTCGATCGCCCGGTACAGCGCGTCCTCGTTGTCCACCATCACCGGCGCGCGCCCCACCCAGTGATGGGTGAACAGCAGCACCGGCGTGATGCGACCCACGCGGCGCAGGTCCGCCTCCAGCCAGCGGAGCTGGGCCGTCTCGTAGTGCCCGTAGTGCGAAAGGGGAACGGTGCTGTCCAGCAGGACGAAGTGGACGCCGGCGTGGTCGAACGAGCGGAACGGCGCGCCCACGCGCTCGCGGAAGATCTGCAGCCCGCGCGGCGCCCAGCGCACGTCGTGGTTGCCGGGAACGTGGTGCACGGGAAAGCCGATCCCCGCCAGCACCTGGTCGTAGCCGTCGTACTCGCCCGCCCAGCCGTAGTCGGTCACGTCGCCGCCGTTGATGGCGAGCGCCGGACGCATCCGCTCCGCCATCTCTACCACCAGCGACCGGCACGCGTCCAGGTTGCGCCCCTCCAGCCCCAGGTGGGTGTCGCTGAAGAAGGCGAACGTGAACGAGCGCGGGTCCGGCAGCCAGCGCAGCGCGGGCGACAGGCCCGAGGCGACGCCCAGCTTCAGCAGGTCGCGGCGGGTGATGGATGGAATCATGGGAGCGGAGCGACGGTTCCCGGGATGCGCTGAACGACGGGAGGGGTCTGCCCAACCTCAGGCGGGAGGCCGCCGTGCGCAAGAGCTGGACGTGGATATGACCCCACCTCGACAGTCCGAGCGCGGCAGCGGTCACTGTCATGCAGAGGGGAGGGGTACACTTCAGGGTTGGGTGCGTCGTCGGATCGAGCGCGGGACCACGCCCCGTCCAGGCGGTTGAAACCGCGTCTGGAACGTCACGAAGTCCGCCTGCGCGGACTGCCACACACGGTCGAGTGCGCCAAACCAGCCGAAGCGCGATCTGTCATCCTGAGGCCCAGGCGTGCCGGACCAGCCCACCCGCAGGACTTCGCGGGCCGAAGGATCTAGCGGCGGACACGTACAAGCCCGGGCGCGGCAGCGGTCACCGAAGCCGAGGCCTCGGCTGCCGTGGGGCCCTCACCCGGCCGCGCTGACACGCGTGCCACCCTCTCCCACAAACAGCGTGGGCGAGGGGGTACACACCAAAGCCGAGTCGTGGGTGGGCAGGTCCGGTGCTCGGGCCGGCGCCCCCCATCCCCAGCCCATCCCCCGCAAACAGCGCGGGGGAAGGGAGCCAGTCGAGTGCGCCAAGCCAGCCGAAGCGCACTTCAGGTCTCCCCCTCCCCTGCGCAGCGGGGGACGGGGGCCGGGGGGAGGGGGCTTCCAAGGCATGCATCGGCAGCCCGTCGAACCCCACTCGACGTTCTCCCCTCTCCCGGCGCAGTTTACCGGGGGAGGGGCGGGGGAGGGGCCTCCCTGGGCCCGCATCCGCAGTCCTCGAAGCGCCCAAACCTCTTGGCGCGCAATCCGCGCCTCGCCTTGCCTACCGCGCGCTGCGGGCGAGCAGGGCCGCCAGCGCGCTCTCGTCGAACCACCGCCCGCGGGCCATCACCCCGGAGATCGACTGGGTGTTCCTGATGTCGTCAAGCGGGTTCGACGAAAGCAGTAGCAAGTCCGCGCGCCTCCCCACTTCCACCGTGCCGAAGTCGTCCTTGCCGAGGTACGCCGCGGCGTTGCGCGTGCCGGCCGACAGCGCTTCGTAGGGCGATAGCCCCAGCTCCACCAGGTTCTGCAGCTCGTAATGCACCGAGAAGCCGGGCACCGCGCCGGCGACGGGCGCGTCGGTGCCCACCAGCAGAGGCACGCCTTCCCGGTGCATGGCGTGCAGCAGAAGCCGCTGGTAGTGCAGCCCGGCCCGCAGGTGATGAAGCCGCCGGGGGTGCGAGAAGATCAGGGACCGCTCGTTCTTTTCGCGGATCCACGCCGCGTTGTACAGCGTGGCGGGGATGTACCGCACCTCGGGACGCGCAAGCTCACGGTCCAGGTCTTCCGCGTGAGCGATCATGGCGAGGTAGGTGACGAACGTCGGCGTTACGTACGTCCCCGCCTGCGCCGTGATGCGCGCGAAGTACGAGATGACGGCGGTATCCAGCTTCGCGTCCTGCGCGGCCAGGGTGTCTGAGCTGCGGAAACCGAAGTACTGGTACAGGAACTCCTCCATGTGCACGATCCCGCGCTGGCCCGAGCCCAGCGTGGCCTCCAGCCCCGCCGGGCGCACCACGTGACCCACGACGGGCATTCCCAATTGGTGCGCGCGCAGCGTGATGCCGCGGTATCCATCCACCGAGAGGCGGTTGTAGACCTTCATCAGGTCGTACCCCGCGGCGTGGTCCTGCTCCACCCGCCGCATCCCGCCCTCGCGGGTCATCGCCGAGTCGTTGGCCTGGGCGCGGGCGATGTACAGCGTGGGTCCGGGGCGATGGCCGGCGTTGATGGCGGCGCGCAGCTGGAGCCGGGCCGAATCGCCCGGTAGCCCCATCCCGCCGAGTTCGATGGCCGTGGTGACGCCCTTCGCCAGGAGCACGGCGGCGACCACGGTGTCGATGTCCAGCCGGTTGCTCAGGTGGATGTGCGCATCCACCAGCCCCGGCATCAGGTATCGGCCGCGCCCGTCGATCACCCGCGCCCCCGCCGGCACCGCCGTGCGCCCCGCGCGCCCGATCGCATGGATGCGCTCCCCGCGGACGATCACCGTCATGTCGCCCAGCACGGTGTCGCTCGTCATCGGGATGACGTTCACGTGCGTGATGGCGATCACGTCTCCGCTCGCGGGGGGCGCGGACGCGGGGTGCGGGCTGCGCGAGCACGCGGCGAGGAAGATGAGCAGGATAAAGCACTTCACGCGGGGCCTCTCGGTGGGGTGGGGGAGGGTGTCGCGTGGTTGGACACGGGTGGGGCGGCAAAGGTTTGATCCTGCGCCGGGCCAGATGCCGAACACTACTGGTCGGGAGGGCGCGTGTGTGGTGCATCAGATTCGCGGGAACGTGGACGGATGATGGCGCCAGAAACGCGAGAGGCGGCCCCGGAATGTTCCGAAGCCGCCTCTCGTGATGGTGTTCCGGCGCTGACGCGTCAGCGGCGCGCGACGAAGGCCCGGGCGGCTGCCACCTCCGGCCGGTCCGGGTCGGCCTTGGCCATCAGCGCCAGCAGCTGGCGGTAGTAGTCCGCGGCCGCGTCGCCCTCTCCCGCAGCCTGCGCGGCGCGCGCGGCGCCGTACAGGGCGCGCGCCCGGTTGGGCTCGCGGCGCAGCGTCTCGCGGTACGCCGCCAGTGCGTCCGCCGGGCGGCCGACTTCCAGCAGGAGGTCGGCCTGCAGCTCGCGCGCGGGGAGCAGCGGGCCCGGCATCACCGGGTGCTTCTCCACCGTTTCCTCCAGCTCCGCCGCCTGCCGCGCCAACTGGAGCGCGCGGTCGCGGTCGCCGCTGGCGTGGGCGATCCAGGCCTCGGCGGCCAGGCGCTGCGCCCCGACGGCCGTGGCCCAGTACGATTCTCCCGCCGCCGTGAGGCTGTCGGCAAGCACGGCGAGCGCCCCTACCGATGCCGCCGCGTCGCCGGGCACGCCGGACCGCGCCGCGCCGATCCCGCGGGCGAACAGCCGGATGGCCCGCACGTACGCCGGCGCCGACGCGGGCACCGCCAGCTGCGCGGCCTCCATCCACCGACCGCGCTCCAGCGCCAGCCGCGCCTGCATTGCGCTGAAGTTGTAGCTGGTGATTCCGGCGCCGTAGAACCGGTCGGGGTTCTGCACCGCGCGCTCCACCACCCGTGCGGCCTCGCGGTCGCGGCCCTGCTGGAGGTACGCGTACACCAGGTAGTCCATCGGATGGACGGCCGCGTTGCTGTCGGGCTCGGCGGCGGCGGAGCGGCGGTTGGTTTCGATGGACTCGTCCCAGTAGCCCAGTCGCGTGAAGATGTGCGAGGGCATGTGCAGCGCGTGCGGCGCGTCCGGGGCCACGCCGGCGTACCGCCGCGCCGCGTCCAGCGCCCGCTGCGCGATCGGCGGGGCGTCGAACGCGTGGATGGTGTAGTGGGCGAGCCCCGGGTGGTCCGGCCGTGCGCGGAGGAGCGGCTCCAGGATGGCGGCGGCCTCGAGCTGCTTGGTGTACTGCAGGTCCGTAAGCGGGGCGTTGGCGATGAAGGCGCGCGCCAGGAAGATCGCGGCTTCCTCGTCCTCCGGGTGTGCCTGGTTGAGGCTGCGCATGGCCGCCTCGTGCGCCAGGAGCCGGGCGCGGAACGGCGTCGCCTGGTGATCGGCGTACAGCGCCAGGGCGGCGCGCGCATACATCTGCTCGCGGTGCGTCGCGCCGGCGGCGAGCTCGGTCGCTCGCTGGGCGGCCTCCAGTCCCCTGGCCAGGTTCGCGGGCGAGGGCTGGATCGCGGTGAACAGGTTGCCCAGCAGGGTCATTGCCGTGCCCCAGTGCGGCATGGGGCACTGCGCGTCGGCAGCGGCGGCCTGCTGGAACTCGCGCTCCGCCGCATCGAACCAGAACGAGTGCAGCATCGCCACGCCGCGCTCGAAGTGCGCCTGGGCCGGCGGCGCGCACGACGTGGGAAACTCCACCTTTCCGATGCCGCTGGCGTGCGCGGCATGCGCGTGGTCCTGTGCCGCGGCGGGAATCGCGATGAAGAGCGCAACCGCGGCTGCGGCGAGCGAGGTGGTGCGGGAACGGCGGGCCATGGCGGCCTCCTTGTCGGCGGGGAACCTTCGATGCGCCCGCACGATAGCCGGTCTGGCACGGGAAGGAAAGCTTTTCGGCAACTGCTCCCGCCGCAGCTGCCGATCGCGAGATCCGACGGGAGGCGACGATCATCCACCGCCCATGCAGCCGTTCCGAGCGGCGCGACGCATCGCTGGTGTGGACCTCGAACTCGCCGAAGCCGGCCCCGCGCGTCAGGGAAAGGAGGACGGGCAGCGGCTGAATGGAGTTGCGCGGTCGAAGGTCAGGCGTGCGATACGATCCGGAATCATTTTGCTTCCACTCGTGTGAAGATCAACCTTCCATGCGGGTCGGAGTTGCTGTCGGTGTCCGACACGTCGGAGTAGCTGAGGACGATGCGAGCCGGCCTGTCCGACTGGATGTCGCCGAGCGCCAGCCCTACCTCACGCTCCTCGTTTTCGTACAACCAGATCAGACGCCGGCCATGCAGCACGCCTTCCACCGTATGAAAGGAGATCGACAGCGGCGTGCGTGGACTCTCGACGTCACCCGTGATGTCGAATCTCGAGTCTTTGCCGCGCTGGCGAATGGTGGCCGTACCCATCCACTTTTGCCCATCACTTTGCAGCAGTTCAACGCGATATTCGCCTGCAAGCTCGATCTCCGTGCTGTCTTCCTGTTGTCGCGTGCGCTCATAGGCGTGCGAAGTGAGCCAGAAAACGAGCACGAAGCCGGCAAGAGCGCCGCCGTACTTGATCGTTCCCCCCATGAGCTCCGACTGGCCTTCCGCGTGCGACTCCAGCCATCTGAATACGACGAAAGTGACCAGCAGGCTGATGACCGCGAGGATGACGACTTCGACAAAGCTCTGTGACATGGGCGGGCTCTGGTCGCAAGATGGGGCAGGACAGGCGGGCGGACCTGACGCGGGCGGCTGATGTGGGATCGGACGAACGTAGTGGCCGAAGGGACGCAGCACCAGCAGTCACCGCGGGGGCGCGGATCTGGAGAACGTGGAGCTCGAATCCCCTTGGCGGGGCGCAGGAAGGATGTTGCCCGCGAGTGCCTGAAGGTCTGCCGGACGCGAGCTCGTCGAGCATCACACGGCGTGGATGCCGAGGTACCGCTGGCACAAACGCGTGCGGCTCCCGATGCGCGTCGCGCACCGGGAGCCGATTCGGTCGTGATCGTGTGCCCGGCCGCCCGAGGGCGACGGCGGGATCCTGCTACGGCGCCGCGCTGGAGGCGGAGAGCGCGCGCAGCGTGCCGGGTTGCTGCCGGTTCGCGGCTGCCGTGCCGCTGCTGGCGGCTGCGCCGACCTTCTCGATGGCAATGAGGGTGTGCACGGCCACGGGATAGTTTTCCTTGTACTGGTTGGCCTCCCAGTTGGGGATGTACGCATGGAGCCCGCGGGAATAGCCGATGCTGTGGAACTTCGTCGAGACGACCAGCGTATCGCCCCGCTTGAGTTCCAGCGAATCGATGGTGGCCTGCAGGCCTCCCGGCATCCCGATTACGATGCGGTCGATGTTCGACGAGTCCGCGCGCTCCAGGAACTGCAGCCTGTCCAGATAGTAGTGCTGCGGCACGCCGTTGATCACCATTTCCGTCGCACGGAGGATCACGCGTTCGTCCGCCAGCGGCTGCGAAGACGGGTCCGGTCCTTCGTACGGGTCGAAGATGGTGTCCAGCAGTGCATCGCAGGCGGTCAGCCCGACGACGACGAGCAGTAGCGCCAGGGCGCGCGAAGCGTGGGTGAGCAGCGTCATGCGCGGTACCTTCTCCTATCGATTTGCGGATGGCGGTTGAAGACAGTCTCTCTCGTCACCGACGCACGGAGCCTTCGGCGGGCCGTTCCTCGTTCCGCGGATTGTACACCGCGTCTTTCCCGCGGTTTCCGGCAGGGAAGAACACGCGCTTTCACCGCCGCGGGGCGGCCGATTGGGCGCGTAGCGGGCGGGGAACATAGATCGGAAGGCGCACGGGGACAACGCAGCGGGCCGCCCGCACCCACGGCCCGTTCGTCAGCCCAGCGCGTCGTGGCCGATGCGCGTCTCACGGCCCGGCCTCCCACTACGTCGACAGCTTGTCAGGGCAACGGATTCCCGCAATGGGAACACGTCTTCGGCGGCGCGGCGTTCTGCACCGCCTCTACCAGGCCTGAGCCGAGGATGGCGGTGGGCAGCGCGAACAGGCCGACGCCCAGCAGCGCCAAGAAACCTCCCGCCAAACGTCCGGGCACGGTCACCGGATACACGTCTCCATAACCCACGGTGGTGAGCGTGGCGACGGCCCACCACATGCTCGCGGGGATGCTGGAGAACTTCTCCGGCTGCGCCTCGTGCTCCACGAAGTACATGACCGACGAGGCCACGACGAGCAGCACGGACGTAAGCGCCACGGCCATCACCAGCTCCTCGCGCTTGGCGTGCACCGCGCGCCGCAGCACGTTCAGCGCGGCCAGGTACCTGCCCGCCTTGAGCACGCATGCCAGCCGGAACAGCCTCAGGGCCCGCAGCACACGCATGTCCGTGGCGCCGAAGGTCGCCAGGAGCGGCACGATCACCAGCAGGTCCACGAGCGACAGGGGCCGCACGGCCCAGCGCAGCCGACCGCGCACCCCGCCGCGCGAGCGCGGATCCTCCACGCACGACCACAGCCGGGCAGCGTACTCTGCCGCGAACACCACCAGCGACACCCCCTCGAACACGGCGAATGCAGCCCCGAACCTCTCCTCGATCGAGCGGACGGACTCCAGGACCATCGCCGTGACGTTGAGCACGATCAGCGCGAGGATGAGCAGGTCGAACCGCCGGCTGGCTGCGTCTCCGGCGCGCGTGGCCTCGACGATCTCCCACACGCGGCGCCGCACGGCCATCCGCGTGGGCGAAGACGCCGGGGTGCCCCGCACAGCCGCAGGCGTCACCCCGGCGGGCGGCTGGCGTGCCCGGGTGATGTTCAGGGGCATTCCGGCAGGCCCAAGAGGTTGCTCGGCCCGCTGCTATCCGCCTGCGTCTGAAGGAGCTTGTGGCCATCCTTGTTGATGCACGTGATCTCGTGGGCCATGCCACCTTTCAGCTTGGTGAAGCGGGAACCAACATCCTGCAATGCTTCACCAGTCGGACGGCGTGGCCAGATTTCTCGTGCGGAGCGCGGCTAGGGAGTGGACCTGTACTCGAATCCCGGGTAGACGAACGCCGGCTCGATTACCGCGCAATCCCGTTCGCTGCCGCCCTGGCCCAGCACCTCCGCGTGCCAGGAGCGGGCAACGATCTCCTTCATCTCGTCGATGATGCCGTTCGCCTCCTCGGGGTTCAGGCCGAACCGCGGCGACTGCGAAACGAGGTTTTCCCGGCTCGCGACACGGCCCAGGCGCCCGCACTCCATTGCCAGCCTGCGCTCTTCCATGCCCTGCCGCGAGTTGGGCGTCAGGTCGTACGCCGGGGCGAGCCGCCAATCCCGGCCAGGAGCGATCAGCGCGTGATTGCGGGGATGGTCGTCGACGTTGCAGATCAGCGCGTTGAACACCATGCGGCGGAACAGCTCGGCCCTGTCGTGGCGGGGCCGCCCGGACCACCGCTGCAGCTCGTCGGCAAGCAGCACGTACGACCAGTTGCGGCGGTCCGTAGGCGTGTCCTCCGCGTCGAGAACGGTCAGCGCGCTCACCATTCGATGCCGCAAGTAGCTGCGCTCCAGGCTGTCCTCACCGACACGCTCCCGATCGAACCGCTTCACCAGCAGCACGAAATCGTCCCCCACGCGCTCCACCCGGGTTTCGGGCACGCGAATGCCGCAGCGGGTCGCCAGGCTGAGCATCGCCGCCTCTACCGGGGCGTTGTTCCACCGGTCGCCTCGCTGCGGAAACTTGGCTACCCAGAGCCCGTCCTCGTCTTCCACCACGTTCTTGGGGCGCGCCCCGCCCAGTGAACTGCCGGGATCCAGCAGATCCAGGATCTGTGAGGGAACGGGCTCACCCGGGCGATCCTCTTCTAGCAGTTTGGCCGCCCGGCGCAGTTCCTCGAGTTGAAGGACGCGGTTGAACTCGCGGACGGGTGCAGGTGGAACGCGGCCGTGACCGAACGAGAGCGCGCCCGCCCCGTCCTGGGGAGATTCGAGCAGGAAATCGACCTCGTCCAGGTGGCGACCGACGATCCGGTCGATTACGCGGCGTCCCCACGCGTCGGGGGCGGCATCGCGCAACGCGCCGAAAACGCCGTTCAGCTTCGCAGTCTCGTAGACGGTGGGTGCGATCGGGAGGTGAACGGGGTCGAGCGGCACGGCGTCGGGACGAGCGCGGTAGCTGCGGCCGTAGACGAACCGCCCGACGTTGCGCCCGTCGCGTGTCGTTTCACGGGCGAACCGGCCACAGAGGACCGTCTCCGTGCTTCCGGGTATCTGGAGGTAGACGAAGCACTCGCGCGCCGGCGGCATCAGAAGTCGTCGTCCATTGGCGTGGAACGCCGGGCGCGAGCCGGAAGCCGCGCGGCTTCCAAGGTGAGCCCCTCCGCATCCTGCTCCGGTGCCGCAACCTGGGCGACGCCGTCGTGGAGCCCCAGCGCCCAGAGCACGGCCACGTACGCGCCGATCCCCGTGCCCAGTTTTCCCTGCTCGATCCCGACCAGGGTTGCCCGGGTGATCCCAGCTTTGTCGGCCACGTCCTGCTGCCTCCAGCCGCGGCGCAGACGGGCGACCGCGATCTGCCGGCCGAGTTGCTCGACGGTCTGCTCAACCGCCGCGATGGGCGCGTGAGAGTAGGTGATGTGTTGCTTTCGACGCGCCATGTCTCACGTAATTCCTAGTAAGTACTTTATAATGGACATAATACGGCCAAGTGTCAATTATAACATACGGCGAGAAGCGGGTTGGGCAGCGTTCCGTACGCCTGCCAACATCTGACCCTTCGGCAAAGGGCCATGATCGCACCGCTTCGTCTCTCCAGTTCGTCCCTTGATGCAGTATAGGGGCAGCGTTCCGTGTGGCCGCCGCAACGCGCCGGGAGGCGCGCTGGACGGGACATCCCTTTGGGCCGGCGAGGCGCCATGTCCGTCAGATCGCGCCCCACGCCGCGGCGAGAATGAGGTTGTTGCGGGCCATTCGCACGTCGAACCGCTCGGGATCGTAGTGGGCCGCCCAGAGGCGGTACTCCCGGTGCTGAGGGTGATCGGGATCCCCACGCGCTCGGAGCATCTCCGCGTATCCCTCGGGGCCGCCGCAGTCCTCGGGCGGCCCGGCGCGCTCCCCGCCAAAGAGCACGGGGAGCGCCGGATCGCCGTCCACGGGCGTGTAGATGTACACGCCCTTCACCTCGATCTCGTGCACCCAACTGTTGCCGAGGTCGTACGTGTACGTGAACCGCGCCCCGGTGCCGAGGGCCAGGTCTCGCAGGTGGATGGCGGTGGAGTCTTCGTCCTCCGCCTTGTTCCGCGGCTCCTCGAACCGCCGGTCTCCCACTTCGAACGTGTAGAGATGGTAGTTCAGCCAGCCGAACACGAACTGGATCACTCGGTGCAGCTGGTGCAGCGTGTATGCGTCTGGTACGCGCACGTACCGCCAGATCGGCGGCTCGATCTCCGCGACGGTGATGCGCAATTCCATCAGCCGCGGTTTCGGCTTTCGGCCGCGGCGGGCGGGGGAGGGTGACGGGTTCGGCTGTGGCATAGCGCACAAAGTACACGGCGGGCGCGCCGTCTGCACGCCCCCCGTCACGCGGAAGCCCTCAAGATTGCCGCCGCCGCACGGCGTTCGGCGCGTTAGCGGCTGGCCGGGAGGTGATCCGCGATGAAGGCATTGAACCGCCTCTCGCGATCCACGCGGAACGGCCGGGCGGCAATCTCGGGCGGCGAGCGGCGGAACGCCTCCTTCTCCTCCACGCTGAAGTCGCTCCCGCGGATGGTCCGCGCGAAAAACGGAAGGGTCACCTGGTCGCCCGGCTGCAGGAGGAGCACGTCGGTGGAGTATTGGCTGCCGGTGTGGGAGGCGAAACCGGCTTCCTGGTGGTACTCGCGGATGCGCTCGTGCTCCAGCAGCACCGTGACCGGCGTGCCGCGCGCAACGATCACCACCGGCACGGCGACGCCCCCGACGGAAAGCTCCAGTGCGCCCGGGGCGCCCGCCTCGAAGACGGCATGCACCTCCACCGTCTCACCCAGGCTTCGGTGCGGCATCGCTTGGAGGCGCGCGCCCAGGTAGCGCAGGTGCGGCGCGGCGGGATTGGGCGTCGTGGCCGCGCGCTCGTCCTCCGGCGCCGGGTCGGTGAGCCGCTGCCACGCACCGGCGTCTCCTCGGCGCCTTGCTTCGAAGACGTGCCCGCCAAGCGGTCCTTTGCCGTCTCCGGCCACCACGGGAATCACGATCAGGTCGCCCAGGCAGGCGGTACGCCCCTCCGCCCGCCGTGCGCACCCAGCCTCGCCCACGGAGAAGCCGGTGGTGTGCTCCACGTGCGTATAGAGTGGATCCTGCGGCCGCACACGGTCGCGGTACTCGTGGACGTAGCGGAGATCGTAGTCGCCGCTCCGGAGCGGGCGAACGTGCGCCAGCCAGAAGATGCCCCCGCGTTCCCGGAGGCCGGAGTGCAACTCGGTGCGGACGATCGTGAAGTCGCTGCCCAGCGCGGCGGCGAGACTCTGCCGAAGGTGCGCGGTGTCGGGGGGCGGCGCGTTGGCCGGCTGGGCGCCCGCGGGGCGGCTCAGCGCGAGCGAGAAGCAGAGTACGGTACCGCGGAGAAGGCCCTGCATGGTGCCTCTGGCGTCCGGGGTTCGCCTGCGGAAGGGCCCGCATGGAGTCTGCGGCCGGCGCTCGTCTACCCGGCCAACCCCGCCGGGTTTCCGCGTCAGCGGGTGTCATGCCCACGGGCTCTGCGCCTTCGCGAAACAGCGAGTCGGTGGAGTCGCGAAGGCTGGTGGCGGAACTGGGGCGGCGATCGAACGGTAGCCGCGAGCTCCCCCGGAGGCGTATCTTTCGGCTTCACCACTCTCTCTGGAGGAACACCGGTGCACATCGCCGCTCGACTTTGCTGGGGCGCCGTCACGGCGCTCGTCTCACTCCCCCTGGCGGCGCAGCAGCCGCCTGGGCTGGACGTTCCCTACGTCCCGACGCCGCCCGAGGTGGTCGCGGTGATGCTCTCGCTCGCCAGCCCCACCCGCAGCGACGTGCTGTACGACCTGGGCTCCGGGGATGGGCGCATCGTGATCGAGGCGGCGCGGCGCTTCGGAACTCGCGGGGTGGGGGTGGACCTGAACCCGGTGCGGGTGGAGGAAGCCACCGCCAATGCCCGCAGGGCAGGGGTGCAGGACCGCGTGCGTTTTCGCCAGCAGGATCTATTCGATACCGACCTTCGCCCGGCGAGCATCGTCACCCTGTACCTCCTCCCCCGCGTCAACCTGGAGCTCCGGCCCAAGATGTTCCAGCAGCTGCGCCCCGGCACCCGGGTGGTGTCGCACGCCTTCAACATGGGCGACTGGGAGCCGGACACGACCGTGGCGGTGAGGGTGAACCAGGGAACCGGCCGGGCGATGGTGTACGCCTGGACCATCCCGGCACAGGTGGCGGGGCGGTGGACGCTCACCACCCCGGAGGGACGCCGGATTTCGCTGCAGCTCCGGCAACGCTACCAACGCTTCACCGGCCCGGGAGGAGTGAGCGGACGGCTGGTGGGGGAGCGGATCGACTTCACCCTTACCGAACGGGTGAACGGGAGGACGGTGACTCGGCGCTTCTCCGGCCGGGTCACAGGCGACGGGATGAGCGGGAGGGTTGCCGGTGGGGGAGCGTGGAGGGCCGTGAAGGTGCCGCCTGGCACTCCGCGGTGAGTCGACCAGCCACGAGCAGGCATTACGTCAGTCCGGGGACGATCCGCGAGGGCTGACAACGACGATCATGCCGGCCTCGGCTCGGCCAACGCCACCTACGTCGAGCCCATCACCTCGTCAGCGGCGGCGGGAACTTATCGGGCGGCCCGGCGTTACAGGCGCCGCTCGCGGCTGTTCGTCCGCGTTCTCCATCTCCCGGGAGGCTCCGAATGCTACACGTTCATCCGCCCAGGATTCATCGCTCCGCCCTCGCCTTGTGCCTTTCCATTCCGGCCGTGCTGAGCGGCGCGGCATGTGTGGAGGCACAGGAGCTGTTCATCGGCGCCGTGGTCTACGAGACCAGTGCGGGCGGCTCCAACAAGGACGGCGCGGAGACGTTCACCGCGCTGGGTCCACGGCGCGAGTCTGTCACCTGGGGTTCGGGGGGCCGGATCCGCTTGGAGACGGAGGGCGGAATGTGGGAGGGCGTCATCGTGGCTCGCATGGCCGACAGCGCATACTTTCACCTGGACGCGGAGTCGCGAACCGCCACGCCCGTACGGCTGCGGAGCCTGAACCGCGAAGACCAAGAGGCGGATGTGCTCCAGATGATGGGGCAGATGTTCGCGCCCGCCGTGCTGGAGCGCACGGAACTGACCGCGACGTACGCCGGCCAGGCCTGCCGCATGTATACCGTGCGGAGCAGCCTCATGCTGCGCCGCGGCGCCACCGGCCGCGCCTGCGTCGCCGAGCACATCCAGGTGCGCCCCAGTCGCTACGGCTTCGAGTGGAACGACCGCGCCAACCAGCAGCCCGCCGCCCTCCCGCTGCAGTTCGACATTCGCGAAGGGCTGCCGCTGATGGTGGAGGTGAACGAGGAGGGCACCCTCGTCACCTACACGGCCGTTTCCGTGACGCCCGGCGAGCCGGACGACGCACTCTTCTCCGTGCCCCACGGCTACACGATCGCGGATTCGGACGGGTAAGCAGGGGGCGCGCGAAGGACCCGGACGGAAAGAAAGAGGGACGCGGGGGCTGTGTGCTGGTCACCTCACCGCGTCCCGAAGTATCGGTCTTCCAAGTGCTCGGTTTTGCAGTCGCCGATCTTCAGGACGTGCCACCGCCATTTTCCGTCTTCGTCGGGGAACTCCGAGGCGACGTACATCAGCCCGTAGCTGCCGGGCCATTCCGCCGCAATCCACTCGAAGATGTCGAGAACGAAGGGCTGGCTGTGGTTGCGCAGCCCCGACGCGGCCACCATCCGCGCATTGAGGTTCGTGAAGTTGAACGACTCCCGCGCACCGTCCTCCAGAGCATCGATCCGGGTCCTCAGTTCCTCGCTCAGCAGCATCTCCGCTTCCCGGTCCCCGAAATCGGGCAGCGCCGCCCAGCAGTGGTACTCGAACATCGATCCGGTGTGCAGTCGGTAGAGGAGATGTATGCCCGCAGAAGCCAGCTACAGCTGTGGAGGCGACCAGGACACAGACCCGCTCGCCCCGCCCGGCCTTCTGCAACAACCTACGGACGAACCGACGGTCGCGCACGCGTACACGGCGAATCATCGATGCCGAAGCGCACCAACCTGCAGAGCATCTTCACCCTGAGTTGTTGGCTCACGGTAGAGTGGGAGGCGGACGAACTGTCCCACGCCTTCCCATGGGCACGTGGGAGCCGGCCACCGCCGTGCAGGTGAGGGTGAACCAGCGCACCGGCCGGGCGATGGTGTACGCCTGGACCATCCCGGCTCAGGTGGCGGGGCGATGGACGCTCACCACCCCGGAGGGATGCCGGGTTGTGCTGCAGCTTAGGCAGCGCTTCCAACGCTTCACCGGGCCGGGGGGAGTGAGCGGACGGCTGGTGGGGGAGCGGATCGACTTCACCCTGACGGAACGGGGTAAACGGGAGGCCGGTGACCCGCCGCTACTCCGGCCGGGTCACCGGCGACGGGATGAGCGGGACGGTCGCCGGCGGGGGCGCGTGGAGTGCCGTGAAGGTACCGCCTGGCGCTTCGCGGTGAGCGAAGAGTCCACGGGAGGCGCGAAGTTGCTCCGGGAACTCCGCGACGGCCCGACAGCTGTTAGGCCGACGGACAAGTGAACCACGGGCACCTGCATCGCATACGTCCGCGCCGGCTCGCCGCACCGCAGACGGGCCGGCGCTCGCGCCACCGACCGTAGCGACGATGCCTAAGGCGCACCGACCTGCAGAGCATCCTCATCCTGACTTCGGGTCATGTCAGCGATCCAGCCGCCGCTACGACTGGCCCGACTTGGCCGACACCCGATGATACTGTCAGCACTCAAGGCGCTGATTACTTGCGTGCGGGAGCGGTCGACGCTCTCGATGCTTTCGAAAGCGAATGTCCATCGAGTAAGCTACAAGCGCTCGGGTAATAATAATACTAAGGTCTACGGGGTTGTTCGATTTCCCGCTGAGCCTCAAAAGGCAGACTGATGCCGATCTGCGCAAGTTCTTGAGCAACTTGGTTCCTGACCTGTTTCGCGTTCTCGAAAGCTGCTCGGAGAGCCGGCGAGACAAGTTCCGCAGCCGACGGAGTGGCTGGTAGCACTGTCAGAACGGTAAACAACCTCGATTGCCCCATGCGAGCCGCCGCCGCCCTGGCCGAAGCGTCTGCAGGCGCAGGTGCACGCTCCGATACAATGCCAAACACTCCAGCTACAAACCCGCCCGCGCCGGATACCCACCGCCTTGTGTCTTCAGCACTGAGGGCTTGACCACCAGTCGCCGAAAAGGCAAACAAAGCCGCTCCTAGAGCCCATGCGCCTTTCGATTTTGAACGTCGTTGCGCGACTTGATCCCACGTCGCGGCCTCAGTCGTAAGATATCTCACATCCGATTCCAGAATTCGCCGAAATTCATTGTACCCCGAGAGAGGTTCTGGCACATCATGCACCGTGATCAGCAATGTCATTCGATCAGGAACATCTTGATACGGGTCCGCGACAGTTGCCATGACAGCATGAACACGCGTTCCACCTGGTGCAGATACGAAATCTCGCGGCGGAGTCCACTGAATCAGACCGGTGGTCGCGCCAATGTTTCCGCTTCCAGGTAACGCGGTTAGGACGTCAAATCGAAGAGAATCGTTGTTTGGATCACGAGCTGGAAGAGTGACAGTATACACACTGCCTTCCCACGCATCGCCACGTTCTTCTTTGAGAAGGAACGCTGCGGGTAACTGAACCTGTCCAACGAACAGCCTGACTGAGTCCTCGGCCATATACCTACGGTCATCTGAGGCGCGAAAGCGAAGCGAATAGGTCGCGTTCGAACTTGTATTGGCTGTCGTAGGTGTCCATCGAAAAGCATTTCCGTTCCACGAGTGGCCCAGTGGTGGCGCCCCATCAAAATGGATAGAGTATCCGAGTGCATCGCCGTCGGGATCCGTAGCTGATGGTATAATCTGAATCTCCTCACCGATCGTTACACTGCGATCACCCGCTTTTACGAGCTTGGGAGGGTGGTCAGCAGTCGCCACATCGACGATGTAAGTCTCTTCATCTAGAGTACCCGTTGTACGGTCTCTAACCTGTAAAGAGAATGTGACTCGTTGGTTCTCGTGGCGACGCTGAGGAGTCCAGACCACAACCGCTTGCTCATGATTGACTACGGCTCCCCCCGGATTCGGAGAGATTGTCAATTGAAGTTGTTGGACATTCTCGTCCCCTCTTACAACAAACGGAAGAAAAGTCCGTTCACCAACACGGGCTTGGGCCGGAACTCCTTGCGGGTCCAATGTAACCGATTGAGCAACAGCGGGAGCGGTCCCGAAGACGGCAAAGGCGATAGTTATAATGATTTTGTTTGTCATAGCGTGTTGTATCCTCATATTGGTGTGAAAAGATCGTTGTTCCTCCACTACGGCACTGCAGACCGACAATCATGGGGGGGCGGTCTTACGCTGCCTCGTCAAAACCAGCGGCAATGCGAGACCATGTTGGTCGGAGTATCGTTATCGAGGCGCTGAATGATCTCGCCTAACACATATGGAGGAGCACAGGCCACGTGATCGTCGTTGTGAGTCAGATCAGCGGCATGAGCTGCCTCATGTACGATTGTGTTTGCGATTGATGCAGCACTACGTCCAGGAATGCCCCAGCGATTTATTCTCGCTGGCAGAGTTTCCGTTGACTCCAGCGCAAGACTATCATGTATGTAATGGTAGTACCATGCGCCCGGGCCGTCATGGGTTCCAAGCCGAGCTTCATCCATTTTGGACCGGAGATTAGACACGACTCCCGCAGGAGTGAGATTCACCCAATCTGGGTGTGATCCAATGGACGCCCGGTTCGCTACCATGAACCGTTCTACCTCACTCGCGAATGCATCGGAGTAGACGCGATCGATCGCGATCTGCGCGCCTTGTCGGATAAGGGCTGTATCATTGACCGGGACTTGTAAGGTTCCGCTGCACCTGTTTATGTTGTTCCCGGTTCCGCAACTCTTCTCAATCGTTGTCAACGTGGTCGCACACGCGGTCAGTGTCAGTATTCCACCGACGGAGAGTAGTACGACAACGGAGAGTCGTACGACGGATCGAACGGTTGAGTTTAACATTTCAGCCCTTGAGTGTAGGAGCCCTTAGGTGTCGTGATTGATCGCGCCGAAATAACTACACCAAATTCCTCTCTGCGGAAGGGTTCAAGCGATCCGAAATGGTGGCTTTGCTATCATGGCCTCGTACGTCAAGTAATGCAAGCAAACGTTTGGCTCCGCCCATCAGAGTTGTGCGGTATCGCCACACGTCCCAGACTTAACCAAGCAGCCTTCCTCTTTGACGCATCCTATATTCCCGCCCCGACCGACAGCCCGTCCGGCACTCCGCGCCGGCCTTCCGCGAACGACCCGCGGACGGGCCGGCGCTCGCGCACGCGCACACGACGTAGCGACCGATGCCCAAGCGCACCGACCTGCAGAGCATCCTGATCCTGGGCTCCGGGCCCATCGTCATCGGCCAGGCGGCCGAGTTCGACTACTCGGGCACGCA
>NZ_DASVSF010000057.1 GCF_036388275.1 Longimicrobium sp. | reverse complement strand
CCGTGCCCGCCGCGTCCATCGCGGGGAGCGCGTCGCTCCCCGCCGCCGGCGTGATCGCCGTGATCTCCGACAGGGTGGAAGTGGCGTCCTGGCCGATCAGCTTCTGCCCGGCGAGAAGCGTGACGGGGCCGGCGTAGTCGGCGCCCTGATAGAGGAAGATGTTGTCGTTCGCGGCCGGGTTGTTACCCGTGCCGTTGTTCTCGGCATGGAAGGCGGCCAGCGTGCTGTAGGGGTTGGTGAGCCGGCCGCAGCCCTCCACGCGCGTGGTGCAAGCGGCGCCGCCGCTGTTCACGAACCAGAGCATCCCGCTCACCGGGAGCGCGACCTTGGCCGAGGCCGTGGCCGAGCCGCTGGTGACCGTGTACTCCAGGCTGTCGGTGCCCTCGAAGCCGGCCGGCGGGTTGTAGGTGAACTGCCCCATCCCCGCGCCGGACATCGTCATCACCACGTCGCCGCCCTGCTGCGTCTTCCCCGCGACGGCGTTCCACCCCGCGAAGGTGACGGTCGTGTTCGCCGCGTTGATCTGGTCGTTGGCGGTCACGCTGAACGCGGGCGACGTGCTGGCGGAGTTGATCCGCACGTTGCCGGTGGCGGTGGTGCCGAACACGTCGGGCACCGCCTGGATGTTCACCTCGAAGCTGAACGTGCGGTCGCCGCCGGCCAGGTTGTTGGGGCCGTCGTTGGTGTCCGAGTCGCTCACCTGCGCGCCGATCACCTTCACCGCGCAGATGGTCCCCGCCGGCAGGTCGGCATCCGGGTCGAGCGTGACGGTCGCCGTCCCCGAGCCGCTGACGGTGAAGGTCTTCGCCGTCCCGGTGGGGCATTCCAGCGTGAAGCTGGAGGTGGTGACGTCCACCGCTTCGCTGAAGGTGAGCACGATGTTGCTGTTGCTCGCCACCTGCGTCGCGTTGTCCGCGGGGGTGGTGGAGACGAGCGTCGGCGGCGCGTCCACCGTCACCGGGATCGAGCCCTTCCGCTGGGCCTTCACCTTGGAAGTCGCGGTGATGGTGGCCGTGCCCGGCGCCACACCCGTCACCACGCCCGTGGAGGCATCCACCGTCGCCACCGCGGCGTCCGAGGTGCTCCAGGTGATCCCTTCGGCCAGCGTCTCGCCGGTGAAGCGGCGCGGGGTGCCGGACAGGGGCGCGCTCGACTCGGCCGCGCCCAGCGCCAGCGACGCGGGCGAGAGCGTCACCCAGCCGAACTCGTACTGCACGGGCGCCGACACGTGCACCACGTAGGTGAAGGTCTTCGTGTTGGAGGAGTAGACGAACCTCCACTGCCTGGGCGACGACGTGGCGCTCGTCGCCACCACGCCGTTGTACTGGTAGTAGAGCTTCCCGAGCCTGGGATTCTCACCCTCCGGCCCGGAGAAGTTCGCGGTGCCGTCGGTGCCTTCCAGGCGCACCGTGGCGCTGGCCACCGCGCCCGAGTTCACCGCGGTGACCTTGGGGGCGTCGGGGAAGTAGACACGGACGCCGGCCGGCGCCGCGGTGGTGCCGTCGGTGGTGCCGATCGGCTGCCCGATGTTGTTGGTCACCGCCACGTTCATGCTGGTGGTGTCTTCGTTCGTGTTGTCGGCACGCGAAGTCGCCGCCCCCGTGGTCACGTAGCCGATGAACGGCTTGCCCAGGAGCACGTCCGCCGCCGCGCCCATCTCCGGGCGCGGCGTCTCGCACGACTGGGTGTTCGCCTCCACGTC